>JASJDS010000298.1 GCA_030065055.1 Calothrix sp. MO_192.B10 | reverse complement strand
GTGCTTTGACTCACCCCACCCGGATTTATATCTGGGTGACAGCTAATCAGAAGCGAAACAACAAGGCTTTAGCCTGTTGTGTAGCATCCTTTTAGAATCCCCTCGCCTTCAGGCAGGGGAGCAGTCAAACCTAACCTTGTATCTTAAGAATAGTAGTAGACGAGGTTTAATTGATTCGTAGGGGCGGGGTTTCCCCGCCCTTATGCATAGATTCGTAGGGGTGGGGTTTCCCCGCCCTTGCGATAGGATGTATTGCAAATATTATTTATTAAGGATTTGTGATTTCTTGAATTAACTGTTGGGGAGTCATAATTCGCGGACTTGTAACCGGAAAATCCCCAGGATTACGAGTAATAATTGCATCTAAATGATTCAATAGGGCAACGCCATATACAATAGCGTCTTCAAAATCTTTGAAATTAGTAGCAAGTGCCATTGAGATGATAGCTTGGTTTACCGTGGCGACTTGGCAGAAAGTTGCTATTCCTTGTAAAAATTGTATAGTCCAGGTATGACCTTTCGTTTTGCGAATAATGTAATACAAATCGCTAAAGTTTGATGCACTAATATATCCTTCAACTTGTTGCTGTTCGACAAAACGTAACACTTGTTCGCTAGCTGCGAAAAAAGGATCTCTATCAAGTGCTACGTCCACAATAATATTTGTGTCTATTAATACCTTCACAGATTATGTTTCTCCTTCAAAGCTTCCCATCTTGCCTCATCTGGGTCAAAATCTGGTGGTGTAGGTGGTGCATTTTCCAGCAAGTGTTTCAGTGCTTGAATTTTGTATTCCCGCTTTTTAGGTGTTTCTGGTTGTGATTCGGTGGGGGTTTCTGTGGGACTCTTTACTTCATTAGCTACCTGTAAAATAATTATTTCCACATCTCCCGGTGGTATTTCAATAGGTTCTGCAACCACTAAGTTACCTGTCGCGTCAACTTTACCTTTGACTTTGTAAGCTTGCATATTACGGTTCCTTTTTATTTTTAGGATAAACAGTTCCTTTGCGTCTTTGCGCCTTTGCGTGAGATAAGAATCATCCCATTAATCAGCAGCGCCGGATAAACCAATATCACCTCACCCTCCTCCAAGGGCGACATCCACAATAATGTTAGTGTCAAGCAAGACTTTCACAGGTTATGTTTCTCCTTCAAAGCTTCCCATCTTGCCTCATCTGCGTCAAAATCAGAGGGAGCGGGTTTTGTCTTTTCAAACCAGCCTTGCAAAGCTTTGATTTTTTAGGTCTTTTTGTTTCTAATTGTGGTATGTTGGGGGTTTCTGTGGGACTCTTTACCTCATCAGCAACCTGTAAAATAATTACTTCCACATTTCCCGGTGGGATGTCAATTGGTTCTGCAACCACTAAATTACCCGTCGCGTCAACTTTGCCTTTGACTTTGTAAGCTTGCATATTAAGGTTCCCTTTTATTTTTAGGATAAACCAATAAGCTGTTGTGCATTTTTAATGCACAACAGCAAGGAAGAAGGAAGAAGGAAGAAGGAAGAAGTGACAACAGTTGTAGCCATTAACCAATGCCACATGAATATATAAGTTAAATGCGTAGCAGCTTATCACCTCACCCCGTCCTCCGGACACATCATGGCGTGTCATTGCATGGCGTGTCATTGCGAATGAAGCGAAGCGGAATGAAGCAATCGCAAGGTATAGCACTACCAAAGCACGTTAGGACATTCTTGAATTTCATAACTGTATGAATAATCAAGCTTTTAGCCTGAAAATGTGTCCTAACCTAAAAGCGTAGTGCTATATA
Source organism: Calothrix sp. MO_192.B10 (assembly GCA_030065055.1). Classification (GTDB taxonomy): domain Bacteria; phylum Cyanobacteriota; class Cyanobacteriia; order Cyanobacteriales; family Nostocaceae; genus Calothrix_A. The sequence continues at coordinate 4,973 of JASJDS010000298.1, read as the reverse complement.
GATGTTGCGATTGCTTCGTCGTTCCTCCTCGCAATGACAAAATATGTTTTTATACTTTTGGGATGCTTCCGTGGAAGGAGGTGAGTTTCTTTGTCTAACCTTGCTCATTTAACCCATCCCGCGCAGCCCAAATCGCCTGACGCACTTCACCTGCACAATCGCCACCCGTCACCTCGCGCCAAATGGCATCAAATTCATTTTCCCCTAAAGTCTGCAACATCCCTGCTAAAAAATAGATAAAAACTTCAATAAACTCTTGATAATGTTTAATACCAATATCTAAACCATGAATATAAATTGCTAAAGCCTGAGAAAAATTTGATTGCGCTTCTAATACCTTTCCCCATTTACCCAATGCTTGTGAAGCACTATACCAATCTTGGAATTGTTCAAAAACACCAAATGCTGTTTGATAATAACTAATTGCTTGCTCAAATTGCCGTTGTTCTTGGGCTACCATACCCAATTGGTGATATTCATCCGCAGCCTTGTAGAAATCCCCTGCATCTTCATATATTTTCAAAGCTTTGAGGTAATATTGCTGTGCATCCTCAAATTGCCGTTGTTGATAAGCTACATTACCTAGTTGGTGATAGTCACTTGCAGCGTTGTAGAAATTCCCTGCATCTTCTCTTATTTTCAAAGCCTTGAAGTAATATTGCTTCGCTTGCTCAAATTGCTGTTGTTTTTCGGCTACTACACCGAGTTGGTGATAGACAATTGTAATGTTGTTGTAAAAATCCCCTGAATCTTCTGTTATTTTCAAAGCCTTGAGGTAATACTGCTTCGCTTGCTCAAATTGCTGTTGTTGTTCGGCTACCGTACCTAGGTGATGATATTCAGCCGCAGCCTGGTACAAATCCCCTGCATCTTCATATATTTTCAAAGCCTTTAGGTAATATTGCGATGCCTGCTCAAATTGCCGTTTTTCTTGAACTACATGACCTAGTTGGTGATAATCACTTGCAGCGTTGTAGAAATCTCCTGCATCTTCTTTTATTTTCAAAGCCTTGAGGTAATATTGCTGCGCCTCCTCAAATTGACGTTGTCGAAAAGCTAGATTACCCAGTTGGTGATAACAAATAGCAATTTTGCCATTCACCGAAGAGTCATTTAAAGGTATCAACTCATCCAGAATTTCTTGATGAATTGCCCTTGCTGCTTCTAAGTCAGTACGGTTCCATGCTTCATTCGCTTCATTATTCCGCAGGTACATCCAGAAATCAAAAGCATCTTTACCCTTGGCTTTGGCTTGAGTAAGGTGGATGCCAATTTGGTTTAATGCCCTTTTTTGTAAAGCTTTTAACTCTGGCTTGTGCCCCAACCTCTTATATAGCTTTCCCAAGGCTGCCAGAATATACCAGGCACTCTTCCATTGCTGTTCCTGTTCGGCGAGACGGAGGTTTTGCAACAGGTTTGGTTCTTCTATCCGTAGGATCAAGGTTGCTGATTCGCCGTCGCTCATGAGTTTTTTATAGTAATAATTCGCCAGATGACCGTAGAAAATCAGCAAATTTTTTTCCAGTTCGTTGATTACCTCCTCATTATGCAATGATGGGATTGTTTTCAATCTTTTTCGCAAAAACCAAGGTAAAGCTGGATGAATTTTATAGACAGTATCATAACCCAAATGTTCCACAATGCTGGCTGCTGCGGCTTCATTAAGAATTGCTAACCAATCATCTGTCTGCAAGTTCTCCCCAAATACCGCTTGATATGCTTGATATGCTTGTGCATATTCATCAATTCCTGAAAAATGATACAACCAATGAGCATTCACCCGCTCAGAAAACAAGCCCAAAAACGGCAAATGTCGCCTCGCCTTCTCCGACAACTTACTAAAAGAATAATCCAACGACACCGTCAGCGACTTATCCCTTCCTTCCTCTTCCTCCCCCGCAAAAGTATCCAAACCCTGACGCAAAGCCTCAATTAACTGTAACGGTGTCTGCGTCTTCAGATGCGGTAACACCACCCGCAATGACAAGGGATGTCCCCCCAACAGTTTCAACAACTCCAAATACTCTTTGGGTAACTTCCCCTTATCTACCCCCGCAGTTTGCAAAATCTTCCCCGCTAACTCTTCTACTTCCTCTTCCCGCAAACCCCCTAAATTCAACAAAGTATAACCACAATCCAGCCAAGATTCTTCCCGGCGACTGGTAATCAATACCCAACTTTTCCCACCCCGCAACGCTTTAAGAAACCCTTTGAGTTCCTTTCTCTCTTCCTCAGTCAATAACGGTTCATTCCCCGTGGGAAAGCCATTCACAGGTTCAAAGTTATCCCAAATTAACAAACAAGGCTGTGTTTGCAGATATTTCAACACCGCAGCTTGTTGTTGCTCTGTGGAATACTGGGAAAATTTATCTCCCCAAACTTCCCTACCCACTTGGTTAATTACATTAATCAGGGTTGCCCCATGTTCAAAGGATATAAAAAATAACTTTCCAGCCCGTCCTTGAGTTTCTTCCAACCACCGCCCAAACCCACAGGATAATTCCGTCTTGCCTACACCACCCATGCCTTGCAGCAAGACGATATTATTTTGTCGAAACGCCCGTTCTAACCGCAAAATATCATAATCCCGCCCAATAAAACCATAGGCTCCTACCTCTGGAAACCCATGTAGAGACGTTATATATAACGTCTCTACAAAATCATCAATATCGGGAATATCAGTATTATTCTCAACAATAAACGGCGTGTAAGGTTCCTGCTGATACAACACCGGCACCAACCAATCCCGCAACACTTTGTCACCTTTAGGACTGGGGCGTTGGGGATGATTTAAAATCGCTTTCCGTCCTGCTGCTACAGCATGGGCAATACTTCCACCCCTCACCAACTCCCCATACAATCGCCCTATAAAATGTCTCGCCGCCACCGCATAGACTTTATAAGCCATAGCGACAACACCCTTCGCCCCCAAAGATACCAAACGACTAGCCACAGAAGAAAAATTCTCTTCCCCTTCCCGTGCTGATTTACAAGCATTCAACACAAAAATCGGCACTCCACAATCCGCCAAATTTTGAGCAATTTGCGCTGCTGTCACCACCTGGGGAGAACCATCAAGGGCTTCAAACAGCAACACACCTTGCCCTACTCCACCCAAAGTATGGTGAAATCCTTGGCTGTTGGGGTCAAAGTCTCCATGTCCATCAAAATGGACAATGTGATAAAAGCCCTTATTCGCGCTTAACTCCCGTTGAAATTCATCAAAGCTGGGAGGACGCAACACTTTTAAATTGACTTTTTGCCGAATTTGTGCTAATGAATCTAATAAAGGACGAGCAATGGTTTTGAGAGCAATATCTGTTTCCCCATAGGGACGAGCAATTACCAGCAAAATGTTGAGTTTATCCTGGGGTAATTCTCCCATTTCTGCCCGCACAGCATATTCACTCAAACTGCGAGACATACCAGCCAGGGAAGGTGCGAGAAATTGTCTGTCACTGGGGGAATAGAGCAATTCCCAAGGTAAGTTTAGCACTTTCGAGTCATCGGCAGTAATTACCAACTCGCAGTTATGCAAACCCTCATAGGTAGCTGCTTGAAAAAATTCCCGCCCTTTCTCACTACTGCGAAATACTAGCTGAAATAATTGTTCTCCCCAATTCTGCAATTTCTGCTCAATCTTGGCGGCGTTTTCTGGAAATATCCCATAGGGGAACCGCAAATACTCTTCCAAATACCAGCGTAAATCTGTCAGTGCTTCCTGATCAAATGGATGCTCAAATGTTACCGCATCAGCAAAACGGGGTGAAGCTTGTCCCCGTTGCCAAGAAAGTTGGATAGTATCCCCCTGGTGGGTAATCCGCAAGCAGTTTTTCGCCATAGCCGTGGTGGTGGAGGTTATTTCTATGGTAGCTAATACTAGGATTCACGGAGATAACAGCTAATTCCGGATACAACGGGATTCTACCCCAGCCAAGCTTTTAACAACTTAGGTGATTTCTGAAAATAATTCTACCAATGGCAAGGGTGCGATCCGCAGGGTTCAAGAAAGAGGATTCATCCCTGAGCACCAATGCGCGAATTATGAATTATCAATTACCAATTATTCTGACAACCCCTCTTCAAATGGAACATGATGGGGGAGGACAGTCCAGCCCACAGTGGAGTATTAACATTGGCACTTCCCAGACCTGATGCTGTCCAAGAGTTACTAGTTTTCAAGACTGAGTAACTGCCTTTAGCGGCATAAAAGCTAGTTTGAGGCTGGCGACCGTAGCTAATCAATACTTTTCTCCCCTGATTATCTAATTGAAAGGAATCCTGAATGAATTCGACTAATTTTAAATAATCACTCCGACTAACTCCCACACATTTGACTTCTTTATCCTGGGGAATTGAGAAATGCCCTTGCACCCGCATAACTGAAGGAGTAGGGAGAAATAGTGCTTTGAAACCCCTAGAAACTACAAGCTCTATCCTTTTCGGGGGATTCATAAAAAAGGTGCGATCGCCCCAGCCAAAACCCAAGTACTTGTAAGGAACGGGGGTATCTATACCAATTTCTTGCTTGGGGAAATAATTTTGCCAATCAAAGATGTGATTTTGTCTGGGAAGGAGAAGGTCGGCATGGAAACCACTGTTAGTTACACAGATTTGGCACTCACAAGTTGAGTGGAAATTATTCCCCCATTTTCTAGGAGTCAGGCTAGCGATTAACAGGAGTGGGAAAATTGAGACAACCAGAACCAACAAGTTCCTAAATATTTTTCTAATCTTCCTAACTGAAGCAAAATTGGTCAAACAGAATAAGAATATCCTGAAGGCGAGCATTTTCTCACACCTCCGCAGGAGAGACGCTAGTGAACTACCTACACCGACCTTACGGTACGGTGTAGGCTTCCCAACTCATTGGGGATTGCCTCAGACTTCGTAGATTTTTTACGTCCAGAAGTCTTTGGTCTTACATCCCCTCCTTGGGCAGAAGTGCTAGTTCCTAACACTCTTACCAGTGA
>JASJDS010000297.1 GCA_030065055.1 Calothrix sp. MO_192.B10 | reverse complement strand
GCGCCACTTGCTTTATGCCGGGGAACCCGTCCACCGCAGTGGCTTACCGTCCACCGCAGTGGCTTACCGTCCACCGCAGTGGCTTACCGTCCACCGCAGTGGCTTACCGTCCACCGCAGTGGCTTACCGTCCACCGCAAGTGTTTCACCGCAACGGAGTGGCTCCCCAACCTACAATTTATGCCAATTTTGGGTTTGAAAACACGCCCTAGGGCCTGTTTTCAAGATGATTGGGGATACAATATAGTTAAATGAAACCCACGCTTAGTTTCCGTTTCCAAATATCTGATTTGTAAAGATTGCCACTCTCGCCACAACTGATAACGATTTTCTATCAATAAATTAGTGAGATTCGGCAGTTTGCTTTTAAATCCTGACTTGAGAATATCTAACAACCATTCATCCAACACCATACTATCTTGGATAGAACCCAAAATTTCTTGGATTCTTTTGACTTCCGCAATATAAGTTTTGTAAGACTCGCCGTATAGCTGTGTAAATAACTCCATTTGGTAACGGAGCCGTTTAGCTTGTTTGCGTAAATCGTGGACAATTTTCCCCTCACTCCCTAAGTTTTGTTCTACCTGAGCTGGCTTCCAATCTGTAGGTACAACAATTTTATCTACCTCTACCTGGGTTCCCACTAACCATCCCGGATGCAAGAAAAAAAGACTCACTTCTGGTAACAGCAAATCTGGCAATACATTCTCTACTGTCAAAGATGCTAACGGTTGATATTGTGGAGCTTCTAACCATTCTTGCAAAGATTTTATTAAAGATTTATAACGTTGATTTTCTAGTGTTGCTTGCACATCCAAAACAGCTTTTTTTCTTTGCTTGATTAAAGTATCTAAAGCAACTTGTAAATGCTTTTGCTCCTTTGGCGGTAAATTTGGTAAATAGATATTTTCTAGTGTTTCTTGCAATACATCTATATCACGGAGAACCCCCAGACGACGGGCAATTTTACCAATATTTCTATCACTCGCAGATTTTGGTAAATTTATAAATGCATCAAATCTACTGATGGCAGTACGTAAGCGACGCATACCCACTCGCATTTGATGTAATGCTTCAGGGTCTTTATCTTGCTTTACTTGTGTTTCCCACTTTAAAGTTTTCTTAAGATGCTTTTTTATTGCCAAATAAGCATATTCTCCTAGGAGTCTAACTTCATGCTCCGTAGATACAGTCATAATGATAATTTATGGTAATTTATTGATTAATAGTATTTTTGAATCCTAGCATTTTTATCAAATAAAAAAAATTATTTTTTGCTGATAAACCTCATCCATCTTGAGAACTAGATTTTTCCCTCCAGGGAATACCAAAAAATATTTTATTAATAAATACCCTCTAAGATTTTTAATCAGGACTTACGCAATTGTTACAATCGGTCATTGGTGCGTGATGTTACAACGTAGAGACGTTGCACTGCAACGTCTCTACGTTCAAATATGATCGCAACGTCACGCAACGGCAATAATGCAGTCAGAAAATCTACACCGCATTTTGCCTCCCCTACAGAAAAAATATGCCAGTTGCGTAAGTCCTATTAGGAATGTGGATAAAATAAAGTACAACTCTTAAATTTATGTAATCTAATGTTGGGTTACGCTGTCGCTTCACCCAACCTACAAAGAATTGTCAGTTAATAAATCCAAGTTCCTTAATATTAAAATTTGTTCCAAAGTTAAAGAACAATGAATAAATATTAATTGTTCTTTATATCTTTATATACAAAATAAAAAATCGCCAATAATTATTCCGATTACGACCAAATAAATATGCGAACAATTACGGAAATCAACGAGAAAATTAGTCATAAACGTGCCGTAGTCATGACTGCGGAAGAGGTTAAAGCACGAGTTGCAGAAGAAGGTGTAACAAAAGTAGCTAAGGAAGTAGATGTAATTACTACAGGTACGTTTGAACCAATGGAATCTAGTGGTGCAATTATTAACCTGGGACACACAGACCCTCCCATTAAAATTCGTCGTTGTTGGTTAGATAGAGTACCTGCATATTCTGGTTTTGGGGCTGTGGATTTATACTTGGGTGCTAGTTGTGCGATGGAAGTAATGGAAGGGGAAGAAGTTCGGGAACGGGGAGGTGGTCATGTGATTGAGGATTTAATCGCAGGTAAACCAGTTCATATCCGTGCCCAAGGTCAAGTTACAGATTGTTATCCCCGAGCTACTTTTGAAACAACCATTACTCGGGACACAATTAATCAGTTTTATTTATTTAATCCTCGTAATTTGTATCAAAATTTTATTGTAGGCGTTAACGGGGGCGATCGCTCACTATTCACCTACTTAGGTCCACTACAACCACGGTTAGGTAATGCAGTTTACTCCAACCCTGGAGCCATGTCTCCCCTGCTAAATGACCCGGATTTACAATTAGTTGGCATTGGTACGCGGATATTCCTGGGTGGAGGTATTGGTTATGTGGCCTGGGAGGGTACTCAGCATTTCCCTCTACAAAAACGCTTACCCAACCGTACACCCATTGGTCCAGCAGCGACTTTGGCGTTAGTGGGTGATGGGAAGCAGATGGATTCTCGTTGGGTACGGGGTTGCTATTTCAAAAATTATGGGCCTTCTTTAATGTTGGGTGTGGGCATACCACTTCCGGTATTAAACGAGGAAGTGGTTGTCCATTGTGCAGTCCAGGACAAGGACTTAGTAGCCCCAATCGTAGATTTTTCCATTCCCCGACGGGTTCGTCCCACCTTTGGCTTGGTAAGCTATGCTCAACTCAAGTCTGGGAAAATTGCGATCGAAGGAAAAACAGTTCGTGTTGCTCCCCTTGCTAGTCTGTTTTTCTCTCGGCAAGTTGCCCAAGAGTTAAAACAGTGGATTATGGCAGGCAAATTTACCTTAACAGAAGCTATTGCTCCTATTGCTACAGAGCGCTCTTTCCTACCACAAGACAGCTGGACGGAGTTTTAGAGGGAAGGAGGGAAGGAGGGAAGGAGGGAAGAACTCCGAACTCCGAACTCCGAACTCCCTACTCCTGCTCTGGTTTAGGTCGCTTAACAGGTTTAGGAAGAGAAGAACCCTTAGGAACTGGTTTAGAAGGAGCTGAAGAGCCACCTATCTTCTTAAACGGACGTTGGTTGCCCCCAGGATGCTTTTTAAAGGGTTTTTTACCCTTGAAGGGCTTCTTGAATGGTGGTCGGCGCTTTTTCGGTAAATCAGCGATCGCTTCGGCATTTTCCAGCGCCAATGCATCTGCTTCCCTTTGCAATTGCAAATCCCAGAATTTACCTACAGCTTTGGTATTAATTACACCCTTGACTTTTAACTTAAAGTACTTGGGCTTATCTGTGGGTTTGCGAGGTGCTTGCTTAATTTTCACCACCAAACTTTGAGATTCGGCAGACTGATAAACAATTTCACCGCGAACGGAAAAACCACCATCTTTCATTTCTGATGAAGGAGTCAATTCGGTTGTGGTTTCTCCAGAATCATCAGATGATAGGTCTTCTGGTGATTGTTCTGTAACAGTTGATTGTTTAGCTAAGTTTTCTGGCTCCCAAACCCCAACAATTTGCAGGTGCAATTGTTCATTTTGTGGGCGAGTCCGAGGATAAACAACCCATAAATGTTCTTTTTCTAAGTCAAGGTGATTCTTGACTAGACTCATAATTCTTCCCAGGAGGACAGCATCCAGAATCACCCCATCGGAAGTTAACAGCGAACCTTGGGTAAATTGTTCACTGCTAGCAAGATAGCGACCACGTACTAAGCCAATGGCTCGGTATTGCATGGGTTCGCTGGGTGGCGGAATTGGTTGCTGTCGATTCCTTAATTTTTGATCACTGGTTGGCTCATTAGAGTTAATACTAGAATTATCCAGGTTAGAGGCTTCCTCGATTGGAGGATTAGTACTCACAGAGACTATTTGATTAGTTTGAGTCTCTGGAGATGCATTTGAGTTGGAGGAATCAGGTGAAGGCATCAGGTCGGAATTCATAAAAACTCCTTGCGGCGGAGACATATCCCATGATGGGATTTTGTAAAGGTAGCGGGAAAAAACCTTGTGTGGCATATGTAGGTTAGTTATCCTGACAATTTGCCACCCAATAGCTACCTGTGTGATACTAAAAAGCGCAGTCAAGCGCCCATAAACACTAAATGTGTAATTTAGCGTCTTTCTACTAGTTTCGGAAGCATAGCACAGCTAAAATTTAGACGGTTCCTCCTAAAGTCAGCACTTGTTTTGCATTTTTTGATGAGTAACTCCCTAAAGGGTACTCCTGCTCAGAAGCAAGCTACGTTAGTTACTTTAAGTCGGGGAAAGAGGATAGGGTACTAACTCACTGCGACGACAACAGTCGCCAACGCCAGTGCCTCTACTTGGGGAGACTCCAAAACCAGTCTGGCTTGGAAAGGCGCGAGTCGTGACAACCCTTTGTTATAAAGTTCACCCAGTATTAACCGTATTCCGTAAAGTTTTCCAACTTTTTCGCTTATCCAATTTCCATCAATCATCATAACTATTAAAGTCTAAGGAAGGTTTTGTGTCTGAAGCGCGTAATCGCTGGATTATTAAGATTGTTTTAGTGCTAGCAATTTTTGCTTTTATTGGGGTTTCCATGTTACCCATTATTGAAGCATTGAGTAATGGACAAGGTTCGTCCCTAAATTCAGCTACTGCACAAAGTAAATCTTCGGTATCGAACCAAAAATCAAAGCTGGTAAATGAGATACAAGGTTTAGAATTAGTTCTACAACGAGAACCAAATAACCAAGCTACATTACGGAGTTTACTAGAAAGACAATTGCAGTTGTTGCAGTTGGGTGAGGGTAATCTTCAAGGCATCATAGAAACTTTAGAGAAGTTAGCTAAACTCAATCCAGAACAAACCAAATATTCAGTTTTACTGGCTCAGGCAAAGCAGCAAGCTAATGATAAGGAAGGTGCTGCTCAAACTTATCGCTCGATTCTGGAAACTAAACCAGGCAACTTGGAGGCTTTACAAGGGATGGTGATGCTTCTATTAGAGCAAAAACGCCCGGAAGCTGCTATTGGCTTGTTGGAAGATACCCTCTCGAAGGCAACCCAAGCAAATAAAATTGAGCCTGGTAGTGTGGATATTGTTGCTGTACAAGTACTCTTGGGCAATGTTCGCGCCTCCCAAAAACGCTATGGTCAAGCTCTCGCTGCCTATGATATGGCTATTAAAAATAATAAACAAGATTTCCGACCTGTTTTAGCCAAGGCGATGCTCCTGAAAGAACAGGGGAAAATTGATGAAGCAAAACCTTTGTTTACTACTGCTGCTACTTTAGCACCTGCTCAATATAAGGATGAAATTAATAAGCAGGCTGCTACCCCTGCTACTCCTAAGTCTCCTAAAGAGAAGGAGTGAGGGAGTTCGGAGTTCGGAGTTCGGAGTTCGGAGTTCTTCCCTCCTTCATATCGTTTCCGTTGACATTGGAATAATAAAACCGCAAAGGCGCAAAGGCGCATGGAGGGATCAAAGAAAATATAGCACTACGTGCTAGGGAACAGGGAACTCTTAACAGGGAATAGTAAGCTATCAAAGGGTTTCCGGATTTAGAAATGTCCGCGCCCTAAATGCGTAGTGCTATAACTATAGAAACCACAGAATAACTCCTGTTATCAACATACAAGCTATTCCCGTTACCCCTGCTAGGGGTTTTTTATTTTTACCAGTTACCCACTCCGGAACATTACCCGTATATTTAACTAATTGGGCTGTATCCATACAAGCGATCGCCCATATCCAGCCACTATGTAATCCCCAAGCTATACCTAAATTACCACCATCCACAAACCTTGCTAAGACCAACACCATTCCCATTAACCAAAGTCCTGGTAGTTGGGGGATGGTTTCCCTCTGTTCCCAAACCAAGTGGAGTAAGGCAAAAATTACGCTAGAAGTTGTTGCTGCTAGCCAAATGGAATAATCTTGCCCTAGTTGAGTCAGCAAAAAACCCCGAAAAACTAACTCTTCTATACCGCCTACTAATAATCCCACTAACAAAATGGGTATTACTATTAATGGTAGTTGCTTGATGTTCAATGGTTGAAAATCGCACCAACCCAGCCTTGATTGACAGAAAAATATCACAACTAAGCCCAATAACCCCAAGGTAAAACCTAAACCGAAAGAAACCATGAGGGAAACATTGACTAATAAGCCATAATCAGCAAAAGAGCTATGTGTTAACCAAATAGCACCCCAGACTATTAAAGGAGCTAATAGGTAAAGGGACACTAGTAAGGGCAATTTTTGGTTGTCTTTTAAGGGCTGAGTTGGCTTTAAACCCAGAAAGCTCCCTAGCACGGTAGCTATTGGTAGCCAACATCCTACCCAAGCTAGAAAAAAAGCGATGACGACGACCAATACAGGAGCATTTTCAAAATATGAAAATAAATTATTAGCGGATAATTCCCATGAATCTATAAAGGCAAGCATAAACAATATGATCAAATTCTGCCGAAGCCATAGTTCTTACAAGTTCAGCTGGATATTCAAACTTTCGAGCGATCGCGGTTATGAATATCCCTTGCAGCAATCACGGATATATATAGTCATCCTATTGAGCCACTCCGCACACTCTTCTTGACGCGGATTCTGGCCAGAAGTTCGGTATAGCTTGTCGCCCGATTCTAAATGCAATTGAATAGCTATCTGGCTATACTTTTCTAGCTCTTAGGAGAACCGCTCTACCGACAACCAGGATTCGGACTTTCAGGCTCGCTTACTAGTTTCG
>JASJDS010000126.1 GCA_030065055.1 Calothrix sp. MO_192.B10 | reverse complement strand
GTGGAACCACACTGACTCCATCCCGAACTCAGATGTGAAACGCTGTTGCGGCGACGATAGTTGGAGGGTTGCCTCCTGTGAAAATAGCTCGATGCCAGGTTTATATTTACAACAAAATACAAATACAAAAAATTCTCCCTATAGTGTAGGGAGATTTTTTTGATTTTTCTATTTATAATCAGGAACTTAAGAATTCACTTGGCATTCTCTAATATTTACCCATAAAATTTAGTTAATATCTAAAGTTCAGGGTTTATAAGCGATCGCTAAACCACAAATAATGGTAGAACACATTAATGATAATGATATCGCTTGGCAGGCACACCAAGGTAGTGTTGCAGCGATTATTCAGCTGTTAAATGAAAATCTGGCGCATTTAGGTGTTAGAACAAGGGCTGTTTTTTCTAATGGTGTTTTGCAAATTCTATGTGAGGCTCAAACAGTAGAACAGTTAGAAAAATATACTCTTATTCAACAAATCCAGCAAATTTTGGAGTCAATAGCACCACGTAACATTAATCGAGTCAATATAAATAGCCGTATTGTCCGAGAACAGCAGTTGCTTTGGCTAGAGGAAATTAGCCGTGATGCAGAAAATCAATTATTATGGTCAGATGAAATTGAGTTAGAAAAACCAAATATTCTTCGTAAGATAGTTAAAGATTTTCAAGAACGTCAACAAGAATCAGGGAAGGTAAATTTACCTCAAACTCAACCTTATCAACACGGGGTTATTACTAAGAACAATCAAGCTCCAAAATTAGCTTGGGGTTGGATAAAGACTAGTTTAAGCCTATGTTTATTATTAGCTTTAGGGGGATGGACTGCTTATTTATTGTTAGGGAATCAATTAGAAAATCCCATTTCTGGAAAAACATTTAAATATTTCACTACAACGATTCAATCTTTAGAAAAGAATATTAATCAAACAAGAAACAAAGATTCTCCCATACCAAGCTCTTTAAATTCAGAAGAAGATCCTTTTACTGTGGCAGTCAGGATTGCTAACATAACTTCTGATAAAGGCAAAACTGCTAAAACAACTACTCAATGGTTAGAATTAGCTGCTAGTTGGCAAAGAGCATCTTATTTGATGAGTTTAGTGCCACCCAGCCACAGTCGCTACCGAGAAGCTCAAATCCGGATTAAGTTGTACAGGAAGTATAGCGAGGCGGCGCACAAAGAAGCAGATAAAAATTCTGATTCTTAGGGAGGAAAGCTGCCCCAAATATCAATAATTCTGAAGTCAATGCCCAAGTATAGTGCTACGCGCAAGTAATAAGTAATAAGTAATAAGTTTACTGTTCATAGGTTGGCTGCATTCAACAATGTCCGCGCCCTAATTGCGTAGTGCTATAAGATTTAGCATCTACACCAATGTAAAAACCGTAAAAACCCGTAAATGGTAGAACAAAAGTTGACAATGCATATGTGATGCCAAAAAGAATGTGTAGAGACACAACAAAACAGCATCTCTACAAATCATGGGCAGCTAATGTCAATTAAACACTCATCTCTAACATCCGTTGAATGGGACGTAATGCGGCTAACCGGGTATCCTCACTCATGGTAATTTCTGGAGTCCGGTTCTTCATGGCTAAATACAGCTTTTCTAAAGTATTCAACCGCATAAACGGGCACTCATTGCAATTGCAATTATTCGTTGGCGGTGCAGGGATAAAAGTTTTATCTGGTGCAGCCTTTTGCATTTGGTGAATAATTCCTGGCTCTGTGGCAACAATAAATTCCTGTGCCGAACTTTGTTGACAGTACTTGAGTAAAGCCGCCGTCGAACCGATGTAATTAGCATGAAATAATACATGCTCTTCACACTCCGGATGAGCAATTACCTCAGCCTCTGGATGGGTAATTTTTAACTGTATAATCTTCTTCTCAGAAAAAGTTTCATGGACAATACAGCTACCTTGCCACAGTAACATTTCCCGCCCAGTTTGTTGCATAACATACCGTCCTAAATTGCGGTCTGGGGCAAAAATAATAGGTTGTTCTGCTGGTATTTGCTGGATAATCTTCACCGCATTTGAACTGGTGCAAATAATGTCGCTCATAGCTTTAATTTCAGCAGAGCAGTTGATATAAGAAACCACCAAATGCTCTGGGTGAAGGGCTTTAAAGGCTGCAAATTCTGCTGGCGGACAACTATCTGCCAGAGAGCAGCCAGCATCCAAGTCTGGTAACAGTACCAATTTGTCAGGATTGAGAATCTTTGCCGTTTCTGCCATGAAGTGAACGCCAGCAAAGACAATTACATCTGCATTCGTATTTGCCGCTGCTTTTGCCAATTGCAGCGAATCTCCAATAAAGTCAGCAATATCTTGAATATCTGGCTCTTGATAGTAATGGGCTAGGATCACCGCATTGAGTTCTTTTTTCAAAGTCTCAATAGCTACAAATAAATCCAGTGGTAATGCACCCACTTGGGTATTGTCTCGTTGAGCAAGTGCAGTCGTAAACACAATTAGGAGTTGCTTTTTATAATTTGGTTGTGTAATTAATTATAGTATGTTTTACCAAAAATAGATATAGCGATCGCTAAATTATTTATGAAAAGTAAGTAAACTCCTAATATCAATTTACAATGAGGCTGCATAGAATCTAGATGCTTACAAGTCATGCTGGGAGTATCAGTATGAAATTTACGTGTTTTCATGAATAATATGCATCTTCAATGTGAAACGATATAAGAAACACAGGGAACTCTTAACAGGGTAAGAGGAAGGAAGTGTTTCTTTCATTTGTTGTTAGCGCGAAATAGCGGTAGTCGGAGGCTCATATCTTGCACCTGCACCCTAGAAGGGTGAACGGCAGTTTGCTTATGCCGGGGAACCCTTTCGGCAGTTGTTCATGGGGGAAACCACGCCATTTGCTCTTAGTGGGAAACCCACAAGACCGCAATGGCTCCCCAAGATCACACTACCTCACCACCGCAACTGCCTCGGCTATACAAACAAAGCCTTGCGAGCGTAGCGCGGCAACCACGCAGGCCAAAAAACCTAATTTTTCCTGTGGCTGATCAAAATATATGTTTATTAATCACATAAACAATCAGTATTAATACGAGGCGTGCAAGATGTCAGTAAAGATAATTTCCATGAAACAACTCCATCCCTGAACTAAAATCAAATAACGGAAAATTCCCTAAAACAAATAGTATTGCTATGGAGAATACGGATTGGGATAATTTGTGCCAAATGTCTTTGATTTTCATATCCTGGAAGTAGACGGCTTTTGAAACAGGCATGACCAGTCAAAAAACTTTATTAAGAACCCTCAAAATAGCTGTAGTTGGCGATATTCACGACCAATGGGAAGAGGATGATGGCATAGCATTGAAGCATCTGGGTGTTGACCTGGTGCTGTTTGTGGGAGACTTTGGGAACGAGTCAGTGGAAGTGGTAAGAGCGATCGCATCTTTGGATATTCCCAAAGCGGCGGTAATGGGCAATCACGATGCTTGGTACACTGCTACGGAGTGGGGACGGAGGAAGTGTCCCTATGACCGCAGTAAGGAAGACTGGGTGCAGCAACAGCTAGACTTACTGGGCGAAGCTCATGTTGGTTACGGTAAGTTGGATTTACCCGCTTTTAATTTAACTGTGGTGGGGGGTCGTCCCTTTAGTTGGGGAGGACCGGAATGGAAATTTGCTGACATTTGCCGAGAACGATATGGGGTGAATAATCTGGAAGAATCCGCCGCTCGTATATCAAAGGAAGCAAAAAATGCGACCTATGAGACAGTAATTTTTCTAGGGCATAATGGACCTTCTGGATTAGGCGATCGCGCGGAAGATCCCTGTGGTAAGGATTGGCATCCCATCGGCGGTGACTATGGCGATCCAGACTTAGCAGAGGCAATTTCCCAAAGCCTGACAGCAGGGAAAACAATTCCTTTAGTAACCTTTGGTCATATGCATCATACGTTACGGCATACCAAAAAAGTGCTACGGAAGCGAGTATTTAAGAGTCCAGAAGGGACAATCTACTTGAATGCCGCCAGTGTGCCTAGAATTAAAGAGAACGGCAGCGATAAACAGCGTACCTTTGCGATCGTTTCCTTGGAAGAGGGGATAATTTCACAAATAGCCCAAGTCTGGGTTGGTAACGGTTTCAGCGTTGTATCTGAAGAAATTTTGTACCAACAATCCCATCCCCTAGTGCAAACTGCGTAGATTATGGGTTATATTATGTAATTGGTCAGCCTTTTTGCTGACAGCTGATGGTTAAAAGCCAGCAGCTTTTTTGGAGAGGTGGCAGAGTGGTCGAATGCGCTCGACTTGAAATCGAGTGATGTGAAAGCATCCGTGGGTTCGAATCCCACCCTCTCCGTTGGAGAAAATACTTATTAACTAAAGCGATGGAGTTATAGATTCTTGTGCTTTCTCGTACAATGCGTTAAGGTAGTCACGCTGCCTAACCCCTTGAATGTTACTACGCTCTAACAACTCATAAAACAATAGTTTTACAGAGTCCTTATTTAGGAGTAAATCATTTCCAACTAGCCATTCTTTATCTGAAGCAAAATTTTTTGCTTCTCTCTTTGCCTGTTCCATGTAGAATTCAAACAATTGTACAGCCTCTTCTTGCTTTCTTAGGGGTGAAAGCTGTACTTCGTTAGCAAGGCGACCTCTAATAGCTGGAAGCATCTCGCGATAACGATTAAGAGCATCTGTAGTTAAGGCAACCATCAGGAAAAGATATTTTGGCAGTGCATCAATTAAAGCACGCAGTGCTGATAAATATCTTAAAACGATAGTTTTAGATAGGCTAAAGTCTTGTTTTTCTAATTCATCAAGAAGGATAAAAATTCCTTCTAAAGTCTCCATTTCCGCACCTAAATAGACAATATCACGTAATGCCCGTGTCTTTGCTTCTACAGTGTCTAAACGGAAATTCACATTTAATTCATTTTGATGATTTTTTCTAACAGGCATTCCTAAAAGCCACTGATAGGCTAAAGACAAGCGAACACTTAGCTCTTCTTCGGATTTGGCTGCCAACAGTGCTTTGAGCATTGTTTTAATTTCACTTGTCCGAACAAAGTTTAATAATTCATCAACATCATCATTTTTTTCTACTTTTTTTGCTAGTGCATTAACAGACCGATGTAAATATTCTTCTCCAAGATTTTCAAATATAGACCGAATAAGTGGGTCAAAAGATGGTTCTGGATCTGCCACGTATCGAATTACAAAAAAGCCTAGGGGACTTAGCTTTTCACGCAAAGCCACCTCATAAGCGTTCAGCAAATTTGTCTTTCCAATTCCCTGGCTAGCAGTGATTGAAATTACGTGAGACTTACGATCTGAGTAAAATGTCTTGACCGCAGTATCAACTTTCTGGTCTGCTTCTGTAGACATATGGGGATGACCGCTTGTTTGTCCAGCACTGGGGAAAGGGTTACTTAACACACCAAACTTTTCGTAGAGCAACTTCTGTTGTTCTTCTGGTGCGTTAACAGCCACCTCATCTGTAAATAGATTTTCAAGAGGCATCTTTAACTCCTTCTACCTTAAGACGTACAGAAGCTGTACCAGGTATGAGAAAATTACCATGATACAGAAAAACTTTTTCTAACTCAGGAATTTCATCACTTGTCTTAAGAATTGACAAATCGTGCTGTTCAAAGCGAGTATCGGGTGTAGACCCTTCAACATAGACATTCAATAATTTCTGAGATTGCACCTCCTGCAAAAGTTTTCTAGCCAATATGGGATGGATTGCATGTTGAAGAGCCAGTTCTTCTAACCAGCGACCCGTGAGTATCCATTCTGTCTCTTCTTGAGAGCGAATAAATTTATAAACATCCACTGCTAAAGTAGCAAAATCTGTTAAATCAGGTATGTTATCGGTAGCAACAATTCCTTTATCTTGTATGTTTAGCCAAGCACAAGCAGCTTCCCCAAGTCTAATGTAAGCGGATTTGTATTTATCTTTAATGGGAAATGTGCTATTTTCCGCTTTAACAGTTCTGGATTGATTTACATATTGATAAACTGCTTTAAATGACGGTATTTTCCGCAAATGATTTAACAAATCTAGAGGTTTTTCATGTAACAGACTTTGCCAAAGTTGTTCGAGAGATTCTGTAGATATAATTGTGCGATCCCGCTCCTCTACTAATGAACCGCTACGGAGAAAATTCTTATACTGACTGTAACTGCCTTGATGTTTTAGACCTATTTTTTCTTGTGCTTGTTCATTAGTTAAATTTCCTGTTTCTACTAAATTTTTAATCAGTAGGAACATTTTGTCTGGACTGAATTCATATCCTTTAATTGGAGGTTCTTTCTTTTGGGCAGTAGCAGAAATGCTCTGTTTTTGACTAGCTTTTGGGTTGGACTGTGAGTTGGAGCTTGTATCTGGTTTTGTGGAGTCAGCTAAAGTTGCTCCTCCAGTATCAAACTTGCCCCAAAGAAGATCGTCTTTGCTATGAAGAGGCTGCCAAGTAACTTCCTCAGAGCTAGCAATTCCATATAGTTCTAGTGAAGCATCACTTTCACGGTTGTGCAAACGCAGGCAACCAAAAGATACTGCTAACTCCCAAAGTACATCTGTCAGGGGAACGGTATAAAGTTGTTGCTTGAAAGGGTGAAAAAGAGTACCAGTAAGTGTTTTATCTTCAAATTTAGGAACAGAACGAGCTTGAAAAAACAATACATCTATTCCTTCAGCCATTGCCATTCGAGCCATTCCCTGATCGCTGGTAAGAAGAGCAAGGGGATGACTGGGACGAACTTGAGTTTGAAAATGGCGTGCAGTTTCTACAATCAGGCGATCGGCAAAACTCCTGGTTATGTTTTGTAAACCAAGAGCTTTATCTTCTGGATCACTACTTGGTGTGACAATACCACGCAAAGGATCTGCTCCTAAATCACCGCGCTCTATTTCTGTATCTGAGTGCAATTCAATACGGAGTAAAGTTCTTTGTCCTCCCTGGCTAAGAAGATGTTGTTGAAGTGCTGCAGGAATAGGTTTCTTCTTTTTTTGACCGTCCTGACGAGCTTTAAAGTAGTTGTCTACCTGGTTAATGATTTCCATATGAACGATAGCAGGTACTTTTATTCTCGCCCAAGGAGTAAGAAAACGACATGCAAAATCAAGTCCTCCTTGGTGAACCGCTGACGTATCTGGAACAATTGTCATCGGTTTTCTTAGAGGTATTCTGGAAATAGTATCAACATCAAAAATAGGCAAAAGTAGCAATGTCCTGCGGATAACATCCTGCAATCCTTGCCGAAAAGCCTTTTGAACTCTCTGTTTATGTTTTTCAGGCTCTTGAAGGGAGTCAGAAATATTATCATCAAGATCTTTTGAGGTTGGTAACTGCCACTCAAACCCACCAAATTTAGCAGCACAAAATTCATCATATTGGGTTTCGGTATCGGAAAATTTCTTTCCAGGCTGTAAAGAGATAGTCCCAACATTCACCCATTTTCCATTCCCAAAACATATATCTTCTCCGAGGGAGATTTCAAAAGGTTCCCCTTGCTTACCTATTTGGGCAATGAATTCAAGCGCTTTCTCTTTATTGAGCAACTCTAATTCCATGTATTTACCATTTTAGCTAAGCGATACGTTTACACCAGGAACATTAACAAACGTATCACACACCCATTGAATGTGTTGGCGCAACGCGAGAAGCTGGTGTTGACGAAGGTTTACATTCTCACCGTTGGATAAATATCCAACATCTTCTGAATCACCCCAAGATGAATTATCTTTGCTAGACAATATATAGTCCATGACCTTGATAGCATTCTTAAGATTCTCAATTCCACGTTCATCGACAGGTCGTTCTGGTGCAAATTTCTCCATTAATTCCTCCCGCAGTCGCTGGGTTTGTTCGCTGCTGGTTACTGAGCCAAAGGGATCTCCGAAAGGCTCCCAGGAATAGAGGCATTCCTGAAAAGATGTAACATCTACTAAAGCATTCTTGTTTGTATCCAAGTATTCCTTTTCCAAGCGATAAGGCCGCCAAACACGTAGTCGCAATGGACTTGAACTGTTACTGTTCATTCCAAAATATATCTCCTATTAATTATTGACCAAAATTGAGTTAAAACCCATCTGTCAACATCCTTGATTTAGGAATTATTGCGTTATCTTATGGGAGTATGTATAAAGTTTTCATGACAAACTAAGTACACGACTAGGAAAAAGAATAAAAAAACTAATCAAAATTTCTTTCTCCCACACCCCACAATCTATTTCTCAGATAAAATGACAAATTCATTGCAACCAGAAAAATGAGAACTATCCCATGTAGTGACGGAAATCAGCCCAGAATTATCCGACTTTTGGCAAGCTACCGCAATTATAGAATCCTGAGGCTACACAGATAGGGTAATCAACCAGGAATTTGGCTTCCCGATGCCTTATCTTTAGGTAAGTACATTGACAAGCATCATAACTCTTCTATAGTTACTGAATCAAAACCATCATCAAGCTTTTCTACACGCAGAGCGATCGCATCACATATTTATAGCTATTTATCAAATAATTCCAGTAATAAATACAACATATATACATATTGAGGTAGAGAATATTTACTGAAATAAATAGTTGATTATTAGTCTTATCTATCCGTATATATTCACTGTTAGACACCATATACTCAGTGCTAGGTTGGCTTTATTAAAAATACTGTTCAAAAATTTAATAGAAAGGCTGAAAATGACTGTTGGAATGGAAGAACAGGGAAGCAAATTTATTACCACCGAGCCTCTACAAGCTGGTACTGAGGAGAGGGAACAGAAGGTTTGGGATGCTATTCGTAGTGCTTTTGCAGATAGAAGCTGTATCGGCTACTGGCGTTATCCAATTTTTTCCCAGGTTGGAGAAGTACGCAAAGAGCCTGATATCTTGATTGCAGACCGGGAATTTGGTTTAGTGGTGATTGAGGTGATGCCAGTTACCATTGAGCAAATTGACACTATCAATGATGAAAATTGGCAACTGCAAAACTTTCATACTCCAGCAGCTCATCCCAATGAAAACGCAGCCCATCAACTGCGAGCATTGATTGCATATGCCGATAGGGAACCGGCAATTTGGCGTAAAGTTACAGGTAGAACTATAGTTGCATTACCTCTGATTACCCAAGAACAATGGCAACAAAAAGGTTTTGACCAATTACCTAATTCCTCTAATATCATTTTTCAAGACCAGTTGGGTAATGCTGGCTTGTTAGAAAGAATACAACAAATCTCCCCCCTAGTTCCCGGAGAAAACTTAGAAGATAAAGATTGGGAATTACTCCTGTCTGTGATTGGTGGAACTCCAGTACTACGCAAACCGAACCGTGCTAAAGTCTCTACCACAGGTAAAAGCCGCGCCAATATCATAGATGCTTTGCGCCAAAGCCTGTATGACATCGATTTACAGCAAGAACATATTGGTAAAGAAATTCCCCCTGGCCCTCAGCGAATTCGCGGAATTGCAGGTTCTGGGAAAACCGTACTGCTGTGTCAAAAAGCAGCGCATATGCACCTCAAGCATCCAGATTGGGATATTGCTTTAGTGTTTTTCAACCGTTCTCTATACGATCTAATGATTGGTTTATTGGATCGATGGATACGCCGTTTTAGTGGTGGCGAACTACATTATGACCCAGAAACAAACCAGAAATTGCGCGTATTTCATGCTTGGGGTGCAAAAGAACAACCGGGTTTATACGGAACAATTTGCAACCGCCACGGTAAAAGACGGGGAACTCCCAATGATACCAATGAAAGACAGCCCAACCTGGGATTAATAGACTTAAGCAAGCGGCTATTGGAAGAGATTGAAATTGAGCCGATGTTTGATGCAATCTTGATTGATGAAGGTCAGGATTTGGTGTCAGAAGAGGATTTAAAGTACCAGGATAAGCAAGCGATATATTGGATGGCTTATCAAGCTTTGCGCCCTGTAAGCGAGGATAAACCCCAAGAGAGACGCTTAATTTGGGTCTATGATGAAGCTCAAAGCCTGGATAATTTAGTAGTACCCAAAGCAAAAGAAGTATTTGGGGAGGAGTTAAGTAATTTATTATCCAAACAACCCCAATATCCAGGAGGTATCAAGCGTTCGGAAGTCATGCGTCATTGTTACCGCACCCCTGGGCCAATTATCACCGCAGCACATGCCATTGGCATGGGTTTACTACGTCCGGAGGGAATGGTTTCTGGTATTACTAATAAGAAAGATTGGAACAAAATTGGCTATGAAGTCAAGGGGGACTTTCGCCAAGTGGGTAAATCAATTACTATACAACGTCCCCCAGAATATTCCCCGAATCCAATTCCTGAACTTTGGGGCGAACCAGTCTTAGAATTTAACACCTATAGTTCTCGCCGAGAAGAGTTTAATGCTTTGGCAGAGAATATTATGCATAACATTGTTTATGATGGGTTGAACCCCAGTCGGGATATTTTAGTGCTGGTTTTGGGTGCTAACTCCGAAGCGATGGAATTAGAAATGGAAGTTGCTAGGTTTTTGATGGATGGGGAAATAGATATCTATGTTCCCACAGCTTTGAGTATAAATGATTTACATCCTAAATATCCCGATCGCAATCCCAATAAATTCTGGCATGATGGCGGTGTTACAGTTTCCCGGATTACTCGTGCCAAGGGACATGAAGCTGATATGGTTTATATTGTAGGTTGCGATCGCATTGCTCGTAATGAGGATGATGTTAGTTTCCGTAACCAGTTGTTTGTGGCTTTAACTAGGGCACGGGGTTGGGCTAGTTTAACTGGTGTGGGTAATTATCCCATGTACGAGGAAATACGGAAAGTGATGGCGAGTGGTGATACTTTTACTTTTACCTATAAACGTCAGCCCAAGCGGGATATTGGCGATGGGGAAGAGATTTAGGTAAGTTTTGATTGATTTTTCACCTTACCCTTAACCCCTCTCCTTGCTATAGACACAAAGTGGCTTCGGTGCAGGGTAGGAGAGGGGAAATTTCATTTTACTCAATAACTAAGAGCATGAGTTTTGGTGCGCTGGAAAGCTTATATTATTTATGTCACAATTGAGGAAAATAATATATATCCTACGACTCCTCAAGCACTTATGTGTGTGATTCTTTGCCAGTATTTGTCCAATTTCTACCAAGAAATTCAACTATTCCGTTTTAGTGACACAACTGGCAATGTTTTTATTCTGGCAAGTGATGAACTGCAAATCCTTGTATTTCGTGATGGAACTTGGAGATTTGTAAATGAAACCTAATTTTGCCCAAATGTCCACCGAAGAATTGAGAGCTTATGTGCTTGCTCATCGGGAAGATATAGAAGCACTGGAAATCTTATTTAGTCGTCGTACTCCCGATTCCGAAGCAATTATATATCCCTCCATGTTTACTGAAGACGGTAAACCTATAGAAGAGAATATGCGAATAATTGAAGAAGCTATTATCCAAAAAGTTCAGCAAAAAAAGAAGAATCAAAATTAATATTGCATTATCGCTGCTCGATAATTTTACATAACTGCTTACCGGAGATTGATTTCATACCGCAATCTCAACGATTTGAGCATTTGATTCAAGCGAGTGAGTAATATTTGCAACTTCTAGCCATCCTTCAATTGCATCTTTTAAATTTGCTAATACTTCCTCCATTTGTTTCAAAAGTACTATTAAATCCTCACTCCTCTAGGGCGCAAGCATTGCGCCCCTACAAACTCTTAACTTTGTTCAGATAACTTGTTTCTCGCTCGTTCTGCACGAGCTTCTGCCGAACTCATCACCTCATCCATATTCTCTAACACTTCCCCAGGGAAATTTTCCAACACCCTGGTAGAAAGAGCAATCCTACCTTTACCCTCATCTAAGTCTATAATTACAGCTTTCAAAGATTGACCAATTTGAAACACCTGTTCTAAATTGTCAATAAACTTCTGGCTAATCTGCTTGATGTGGAGTAAGGCACTCATACCGTCAATATCTACAAATACCCCAAAAGGTTTGATCCCAGTTACCTTACCTGACACCAACTGACCAATTTCTAACAAACTGAAACTTGCGGAACGAGTAGCCAATCGTTGAGAAAGTATCAGTTTTTTGGTGCTGCGGTTAACTTCCAAAAAGCCCACGGTGAGAGTTTGCCCAATTAACCCTTCTAAATTATCCCTCTCTACCAGGTGCGATCGCGGAATAAATCCCCGTAACCCTTGAACGTTAATGGTAACACCACCTTTATTCACCCCCGTCACCCGAACTGCTACTGTTTGGGAATCTTCCTGCATCTGCCCTAATTTTTCCCAAATGTGTTGAATTTCTAATTGTCGCCGGGAAAGGGTAACTTGCCCTTCTGCATCCTGTTCCCGGATAATTAAAAAGTCTAGCTCTTCATCTAGAGGCAATACTTCAGATATATCAGTTACAGTCCTCAAAGAAGCCTCGTCACGGGGGATAAAAGCTGATGATTTGCCACCAATATCCACATACGCACCATCAGGATCTAATTGGAATACCTTACCTCTAACTACCTCTCCTTTCTGAAAGTGGTAGTCGTGCTGCTCTAGGGCTTTGGCAAAGTCGTCCATGCTAAAGGACGAATTGTCTGTTTGAGAGATGTTCGCTTCGGAATTCATGATGTTTGAATATATATTTTTATGTTAGAGGTATTGACAAAATAAATATTTGTTCAACCTCTATGGTAGTCCCCACCCTGTAGGGATGAAATGGGTATGTTTGGATATTGGCAGATAATTTCCAATATTTAATCAGTCAAGGGGAAGTAGAAAGAAAAATTTTTAACCTTGTCCCTGAGACAAATTTTCAGGTGAAAATGCTGCCTCTGGGATTATTGGTATAAATTCTCCGTTTCCCTTGCTTTTAAGTATCTTAACCTCAGATCAAAATATAGCCTTAAGATGCCTGTAGTTGGGCAAATAATTGTTTTACCTGTTCCCAAGCATCAGCAGTGGCTACTGGATTATAGCTGGCGCGATGATCGCAAAAAAATCCGTGGTCAGCTCCATCGTAGCGAAACACGCGGTGGGGAATGTTGTATTTTTTTAACTCTGCCTCAATTTGGTTGACTTCCTCTGCTGGAATGCTGGCATCTTCCATGCCAAAGAAGGCGTAGAGGGTGCCTTGAATATCTGGGGTACGGGTAATGGTGGCAGCCCCTCCTCCAGGGGTATTGGTGGCAATCCCAGCCCCATAAAAGGAGGCAGCGGCTTTCATATCTGGTAGGGTAGCAGCAAGATATGTTACATGGCCGCCAAAGCAAAAACCGATACAACCAAAACCATTTTTACTTACCTGGGGTAGGGTTTTGAGGTAATCGATTGCGACTTGAATATCGCTTAATAACTCCGACGCTTTGGTTCGTGCCTTGTATTCTTTGCCAATTTCAATATCTTTGGCAGTGTAACCAGTTTCAAAGCCAGGAGCTAGACGCTGGTATAATGCTGGTGCGATCGCTACATAACCTTGACGAGCGATCCGTTCTGTAACTTCACGAATGTGAGCATTGACACCAAATATTTCCTGTAATACAACAATGCCGGGATAAATACCTGGAGCAGTTGGTTTGGCTAAATAGGCATCTATTGTCACATCAATTTGCGAAAGTTTAACTGTTGTGGTGTCGATGGCTAGTTCTGTCATAATAGTTATTTACTTATACCGTGTAATTATTTTAGATATAACTATGCCAGTATCTCAAAGTAACTGTATACTGTCTATCCACTGTAAATTAATTATGAATGTGGGGGGATGAGCAATTGCCAAAATCAACATTCACGGTATAAATAAAATATCTAACAGGTAGCAGATGCAGCTGGTCATACACTGCTAATAGCACTTAGGAGTTTTGGTGATGCTTCAATTCCGTATTCAACCAGATAGTGAAATTCCTTCTTCAACCCAGCTGTTTAATCAAATTCGGTTTGCCATTGCTTCTCGGCAGTATCCACCCGGATATAAATTGCCAAGTACGCGGGCACTAGCCATGCAGACGGGGTTGCATCGTAATACAATTAGTAAGGTTTATCGCCAGTTAGAGGACGAAGGCTTTGTGGAAAGTCTTGCCGGTTCGGGAATTTACGTCCGCGCCCAAGGACATGAGGGTGGCGGTAGTAGCCTACAATCCCCCATTTTCCAGAAGTATCCCGAAGCATATAAACAAGCATATAAAACAGTCCAACAGGCAGTTGATGAATTACTTTCCCAAGGTTGTTCTCTCAATCAGGCGCGAGAAATATTTTTAGCAGAAATTGACTGGCGTTTGCGCTGTAGTGCCAGAGTCCTGGTAGCGGTGCCAGCAACGGATATGGGAGCCGGGGAGTTAATGATTTATGAGTTGGAAGAATCTTTGCAAATTCCCATCCAACTAGTAGCTATGGAAGAATTAGCTGCTGTTCTAGATCAAACTAGTTCTGCAACAGTAGTCACTAGTAGATATTTTATCGCAGAAGTGGAAGCGATCGCCGCTCCTCGGGCAGTAAGGGTAATTCCTCTAGATATTTATGACTATGCCAAAGAATTTGATGTAGTTAAAGGTCTTTCCCAGGACAGTTGTATTGGTATAGCTAGCCTGAGTCCGGGTATCCTCAGAGCTACAGAAGTTATCCTCCACGGTTTGAGGGGAGATGAATTACTTGTGATGACGGCTCAACCAAAAGATACTTACAAGCTACAAGCAATTGTCAAGCGGGCACAGGTGATTTTTTGTACCGATCCATCAAGCTTTGCTGCCGTACAAGCAGCTGTACACAATGCCCTAGAAGATATTATCCGCCCACCAAAGCTAATTCGCTGTGAAAATTATATTGGGACTAAATCAATTAACCTACTCAAACGGGAACTTGGTTTGGGCTAGTACAAGATGGCAACCGTGGGGCGCACGGGAATTCAAGCTTGGGGAAATAGATCCCACCGCTCATAAAAGTCTGGACAAAGCTACCCATGTCTAGACTTTTATGTTAGTAATCTTAGTCCAAATGTCTAAAACTACAGGGATAAACGGCAATCCACGCCAGTTGCTACAACGGGGGGAACCCCCGCAACGCACT
>JASJDS010000125.1 GCA_030065055.1 Calothrix sp. MO_192.B10 | reverse complement strand
ACTCCATAATGTTCTGCTGCTTCTTTTGGGGAGACATACGCTTTAGTCAACAACCTCTTCAAACCTCAACATTTCTCTTGTAAATATTTGGAGATATTTGAAAAGGTTTGGTAAGAAAATTATTTAATAGTAACGCCTCTTTTTCGCTCACCCGTGGTGGAGTTGTGAGGAGTTGTGAGTTGAAGTCGGAGGCGCTTTGTAGGGGGTGAAATTGTTGGTGGTTAATTACCAAACACTACAAACTAACAATTGAGCGTAATAATATAACCTTGCGACTATCTACTATTAAAGCAAAAAAGCCGCGATCGCTCAATTTTTGCAATGTCTGGTATGCGTTCTTTTGATTGTTAGTATAAATTGCTAGCAAGTAAGGGCGTTGTCCATAGGAAGCAAAACCGACATCGCCACCCACTACTTCCTGCACCTGTTTGACCATTTCTGGGCGTTTTAAATAGTCTACTAAAACAGCATAACCACTACCTAGCTGTCGCGGTTTATACATGGCATTTTCTAATTGAGGTTTGCTGCCATCATTAGGTCGGGTAGTAATAATAGCAGATAAACCGGCTGAATCTTTCACATATTTTGCCCAGCGATTGGCATCCTCTATTTTGCGAAAACCCCCTATGCGTGTCACGGTATCCTTGAGGTATGTACAAACAACGCTCTGGGTTTTTGCAGGAAGAACCCGACGTAATTGCTCCTGGTTGTTTTTGGAGGGGCTAATTACTAGTAAAAGATATTCTCCTGGGGTTGGTGCTTGACAAACAGGAGTAGATTTTTTGCTGTTTTGGGCAGTAACAGGATTAACACTACTAATTACACCCAACATGGATAACAAAAAACCATTGACTAGAATCTTTGGTAATTTGTGAAATTTTTGTCTCAAAGATAAATACATGGATGTTGTTGTTTGAAAAATGCTATTAACAAATGTTTGTGTTAGTTACTCAGAAAGCTAGGAATCAAGTAGATATACACTGTATTTTTATTTACAGTGTATGAACCATTAGCTCATAACATAAACCCATTCTTGATGAGTAATTATGAGTCATCTTCAGTTTAAGAAACAGTAGCTAATGATGCTATTGCATCAGGGATATCCTCAGTAGGGGCCTGAAATTCTCCTGTGAGGACATATTCCAATCGTAACTTTAACCAGGTAATAAACTGGGGATTGGTAGAAATAATTGCTGCTGCGGGTTGGGGAGATTTTGCCTTGATTTCTGACATGGAAGGTGCTTCCAGGAAAGCAGGTTGCTTGACTAACCAAAAATCAATTTCTTTCTCTTGCTCGTGGTAGTTACGGGTTCGTTCCCGCAGCACTTCTTCTAAAGGTTCTTCTTCTAGTAAAAAGTGTTGGCTTGCCAAAACGTAATAGTATGTTTGCATTTTCTTTGCTTGCTCACTATAAATAATTTAAACTGAAGGGTACAGCGAAACCTACTGTACCCCAAAAAAATTAACTCTTTTTGAATTTATTTAACCAACCGCCAAAAGGACAGCGACTCAGCAGATTAGATTTGTCTGACTGTTTACCTCCAGCAGTTAACTTTTCTAAGAACAAACTATTGTCAAAATAGTGTTCCATAGAAATAATTTTCAGGTCATCGGTAACGCGAGCAACACTCATACCCACAATTTCCACCGTTTCTCCCGTGGGTGCAAAGCCTTTGTACTCCCCCCGGAAGTGTCCCCAATGCCGCCATTTGAAGGTAACATTAGGTGGCCCAGAGTAAACCTCTATTAGTTCCCAGGGAAATCCTTGGGGGAATGTAGAGTGGAATATTTGATGGGAGGATTCAAAGGTTTCTTCGGAAGACTTGTAATGTTCAGAGTCTGCCATGAAGACATTGTAAGTACCTTTTGCCCCTAATTCCTCGGCCGTGAAATCTTTTCCACCATTGGTGCTGACACGGAACTTATCGTTAACTACAGATAGCCATTGTTGGGGATTAGTTTTGAAAGACACCTCCATTTCAAAGGTTCTCACCAAATTTTGGACAATGCTTTCTAGGGAACCTTCAAGGTGATTGTATAAACTTTCTTGGGCGAGATTCTGTTTGGAACGGCTATAATCTGGAGCATTGCCATTACGCCACTCGATATTAGCCTGTTTACTGTATGCAATCACTTGCTCCCTATCTTGTACCCAAAGTGGTAGTTGATTTGATTGTGTCGCGCTCATAGAATTCTGTACTTGTGATGGGATACAGGACAAATTTCTAGATTCCGCAGTGAAAACCCCTCTTTTTTAAGTCAAAAATCAATCGATTTTGGATTTTGGATTTTGGATTTTGGAAAACAGATAATCCTTTGGTGATTTTGGATTTTGGGTTTGTTTCACCCACAAGGAGTGAGATATGAACCAAAAAAAATCTACAATCGGCAATCTAAAATTACTAGTCAAAAATATGAAACCCCCCTACGAATGAAAGAAACACATTTAGGGAATACCAAGAAATAAATTATCCTTTGATTGTGGAATGAGCATCCTTGCCTGTCCCTGATGATTAACGGGCAAGACTTCGGCGAAGCTCAGTCGAGCCGACGAACGCTGCCCGCACCACAAGATATTTTGGCATCTTTTTTTAATTGGAAGTCCCTTGTCTTGCTTGTAGAATAACCGTAAGGACTTTCAGTTAACTGTTAACTGTCAACTGTTCACTGTTCACTGATTAAAATTCTCCTCGCATAGCTTGCTTCATTTCCCGCACAGCTCGTTCCATCCCTACTAGTGCAGCTCGACTGACGATGGTATGACCAATATTCAATTCTTCCATACCTGGGAGAGAAGCTACAGGATAAATATTCCAGTAAGTCAGTCCATGTCCAGCATTAACTCGCAATCCGGCTTTAATTGCTTGCTCGCACCCAGCAGCTAAGAAGTCTAATTCTTGCTTGCGAGTGGTTTCATCCTTCGCTTCAGCATATCGTCCAGTGTGCAGCTCAATAAACTGCGCCTTTACTGCTTGAGAAGCTTCGATTTGTGCTGGTTCGGCATCGATAAATAAACTGACTGGAATCCCAGCACCCTGTAATTTATCCACCACCTCCCCTATTCTAGCAACTTGACCGACAATATCTAATCCTCCTTCTGTAGTTACCTCTTCCCGCTTTTCTGGTACTAAAGTGACATAATCTGGTTTAAGATCAACAGCGATCGCTATCATCTCATCAGTTGCTGCCATTTCCAAATTCAAGTGAGTTCTCACCGTTTGACGTAACAGTCGCACATCCCGTTCCTGAATATGTCGTCTATCTTCCCGTAAATGGGCAGTAATACCATCTGCACCCCCTAATTCTGCCAATACCGCCGCCGCAACGGGATCTGGTTCCACTGTTCTTCGTGCTTGGCGAATGGTAGCAATGTGGTCAATATTTACGCCGAGTGTAGGAGCCACCCTGGTTTCTCCCTATACTGAATGTTTAGAACTCGATTTTACCGGAAATACACCATTTTGGATTTTAGATTTTAGATTAGTAAGGGAACTCCAGGAAATAAATTATCCCATAGGTTGATGGTTGTTAGTTGTTAGTTATTAGTTGTTAGTTGTTAGTTGTTAGTTATTAGTTGTTAGTTGACAGTCTTCACTCCATCACTCCCTCACTCCTTCACTCCTTCCCTCCTTCCCTCCTTCCCTCCTCTTCCCTCCCTCACCCACTGACGAAAGGCTCTCAATGTAGCATTTCTGCCTGCTGTTCTACTTTGTTCTAAGTATTGGGGAATAACATCAACAAGGGGCAAGTTCGGGAAATTAAAACTCTCAGTAGATTCCACATAAACACCATCTTGTAGGAGATTTATTTGCAACCTACCTTTGTCAAATCGCCAAAGTTCAGGAACTTGCAAAGCTTGATAAATACTGGGATGGGTACGGGAAGTAATATCAATCTCTAAGGCTAAATCTGGGGGAGGATCGATAGTTAAATCTAGTCGCTTCTTGCCACGAACTTTACGCTCGTTTTCGATATAAAAGCACTGATCTGGTTCTATACCTTGAGCCATTGCTTGGTTTTTGAAGGTTGTAGAACCAAGACTCCTGAACTCAATATCAAGTTCTTCTAACAGTGCTTTGACTAAATCGCCAATAATTTCTTTATCATATTCGTGTTCTGGTAGCGGTGTCATCATCTCCAACATTCCCCGCTCGTAGGCGATTCTAGCTGCGCGATGTTCTCCCAACTCTTCCAGAATTGTTTCCAACTCTTGCCAAGTTACATTTTGCAACACCACCCTTTGTCCTGGTGGAACCTGGATACGTTTTAATTCCAACAACATTTATCTACTTCTTGAATTAGTACCCCGCCACATTAATTCTAAAGGCTAGGTCATTTCAGTTATCAGTTAGCCTCCTGCGGAGGAGCTGCGCTAACAGTTAGCCTCCTGCGGAGGAGCTGCGCTAACAGTTAGCCTCCTTCACTCTTGTGCTGCGCTAACAGTTACCCCATCGATGAATCGAGGGGCTTGGCTCTTCAGTACTTACTATGCTAAAAACGCTGCATAATTTCTCGATACTTGTCTAAAAACTTGCGAAATACACCATTATCCAGAGAATTATACTGGTACTCGTCAATCTGTACCACAGGTTTAATTTCTGACAATGTGCCACAACTGAAGACAGCTTCAAACCTGCCCAATTCTTGGGGATAAATATCCCGTTCGATAACTTCTATCCCCAAACTGGGAGCTACTTCAATTAAGGTGGCTCTTGTAATTCCTGGAAAAATATCAGGTGTCAGGGCTGGGGTGACAACTGTTTCTCCTTGAATAAAAAACAGATTGGCTGCTGCTGCTTCGGCAATTTTACCAGAGCGATCGAGCATGATTCCTTCATCAACCCCCGATGCTTCTGCTGCAAGGCGGACAAGGTAACTATTCACATAGGTTCCGCATATTTTGGCACTGATTGGCATGGCTCGATGAGAAACCCGCTCTATTGGCGAAATATGACACCTGAGGGGCTTGACGACCTGATTTCGAGGAGCGATCGCTGCTAATACTACCACATCCACTGCCATTTGATTCCTATCTTTGATGAATATCTGAGGCTGGGAGCGGTAAACAAGGGGACGGAGGTAATAATCGGCTTGGGGAATTTTGCCTAAAAGCTCCCAGACACCAACTTTTAACTCTTCCGTTGAGTAGGGAACTTCCATTTCTAAGGTGGTAGCATTACGCCGGAGGCGCTCAATATGGGCATCTAAAGCATGAATGTAATAGCGATCGCCGTTCCAAAAAGCCCTAATCCCATCAAAAACACCGATTCCTAAATGGAGAGAGTAACTGGCTACAGAAGGATCGGCTTGTTCGCGGGGAACTATTTTGCCATTATACCAGACCAGTTGATCTACTTCAAACACTTCCTATACTCCTTGAAAAAGAAACTTGGATGGTAGCACCGGGAATGCACCGGGAATGAGTATATCTGGGTGCCATGCCAATTTTTATGTTCAGTGGTAGATGCACATTTGATTCTCATATCATGTTTTTGTGTCTTATTTGTATTGATGTACAGTCAAAAGAGCTATATTCCTACATTAGTTATTAAGCGATCGCTATCTACATCTACCTAATGGAACCAAGTACTCAAAAAAAACAATCGGGTTGGCTAAGTAAGTCCCTCACTTTCATTGAGAAGGTGGGAAACAAGTTACCAGATCCCCTGACTTTATTTTTCTGCTTATCTGTAGCGGTGATTCTCGTCAGTGCCATTGCTGCTACTCTCAACACATCCGTTGTTCACCCCGGAACTAACAAAACTATCTCTGCGGTATCCCTATTAACACCAGATGGCATCCGCAAAATCTTTACCTCCGCAGTCAAAAACTTTGCAGAGTTTCCACCTCTAGGTACGGTATTGGTTGCCATGTTGGGGGTAGGTGTTGCCGAATCTACAGGTTTGTTATCGGCTGCATTGCGGGAATTGGTGTTGATTTCTCCGGCGAAATTAATCTGCCCCTTTGTTGTATTGGCAGGTATAATTGCAAACCTAGCAGCGGATGCGGGATATGTAGTCCTCGTACCCCTAGGAGCAGTCATATTTCTAGCTTTTAAGCGTCATCCCCTGGCTGGTTTAGCTGCGGCTTTTGCAGGGGTTTCTGGGGGTTTTAGTGCCAATTTAGTCATTAGTTCCCTCGATCCCTTACTATCAGGATTATCCCAAAGTGCAGCGCAATTAATTAATCCTAAATATGAGGTAAATGCCACCGCCAATTACTATTTTATGGTGGTATCTACATTTTTAATCACCTTAATTGGTTGGTTTATTACTGAGAAAATTATTGAGCCGCGATTAGGAATTTACCAGGAAAATGAAAGTTCCCCAATGGAACAACTCACTGCAAAGGAACGTAAAGGTTTACGTTGGGCTGGATACTCTTTATTAGCATTTGCAGCATTAATTTTGGTGATGGTAGTACCGCCCCAAGGAATTTTACGCGATCCAGAAAAATTCACCATTATTCCTTCACCTCTGATTGAGGGAATTGTGTTAATAATTGCCCTGGCTTTCTTTATTCC
The DNA here is from genome assembly GCA_030065055.1 of Calothrix sp. MO_192.B10. Classification (GTDB taxonomy): domain Bacteria; phylum Cyanobacteriota; class Cyanobacteriia; order Cyanobacteriales; family Nostocaceae; genus Calothrix_A. The sequence continues at coordinate 8,510 of JASJDS010000125.1, read as the reverse complement.
AGGAATTGTTTATGGCAAGGTCGCAGGCACAATTAAAAATGATAAAGATGTAGCTAAAGCCTTAGGTGATTCTATGGCTTCTATGGGATATTACATAGCTTTGGCATTTATGGCAGCACAATTTATTGCCTATTTCTCTTGGAGTAATTTAGGGGTGATTTTAGCAGTAAATGGTGCTAACTTGATTAAAGCTACGGGATTTACTGGTCTGCCATTATTGTTAACTTTTATTTTAGTGAGTGCCTTTATTAATCTATTTTTGGGTTCAGCATCGGCAAAATGGGCAATTATGGCACCTATATTTGTACCGATGTTTATGTTAATTAGTTATTCCCCAGAGTTGGTACAAACGGCATATAGAATTGGCGATTCCACAACTAATATTATTACGCCGTTAATGCCTTATTTCCCTATAGTTGTAGCCTTTGGACAAAAGTATGATAAAAATTTGGGCATTGGGACTTTAATTTCTTTGATGTTACCTTATTCTATTGGCTTTTTCTTGGCATGGGTCATTCTATTTAGTATCTGGTTCTTCTTGGGTTTACCTTTAGGTCCTGGTGCATTGATGAAGATTTAATTGGCCAGTCCCGATAAAAATTTTATCATCATAAAAAAACAGCCTTACTTCATTTGTGTAAGGCTGGTTATTTGCTCTTTGTTATATCCTTTTATTTATTTATTTGTGTCTAAACCGTCTTCACTTCCTCAAAGCTGTTTTCCATCCCCGCAACCATCAAACTAATCATTTCTAAAATTGCCCCGCGATCGCCTCTTTGACATCGCTTAAACAATAAATTCACGTCTACCAACCCCGCATTCACCGCAGATGCTTCTAAAGCTTTTGTCTTAGCCTTCTGGTTCTCGTGAGCGCAAGCAGTGTAAAGTATTACACCTGCCATTGTGTATAAATCTAACATTGGCTCATCCGCCTCTGCTATATTTACTACTTGAGGAAACTCAGACAATGGATGAATAAATTGATCAAAGCTTAATTTAGTCATTCAATTTTGGATTTTAGATTTTGGATTTTGGATTTATTCCACGGATACATCTGGGAAGTGCTGACGCACCAACGCGCTACTGTACCATCAAGGAATTATTGGTCAAGTGAAGGAAGAAGGAAGAAGGATTTGAGCGGAAAAATCCTCAGAGGTGCTTTCTTCCTCCAGCTCCCGTTGCCTGACGAAGGCAGAAGCCTTTGGTCAAAAATGCCAAATCTCGATGTTAATTGCATAATTTTCCGTGGCGTTATCAATTGGTCATAAAAATTAAGTACTTAAGTTGACAGGGATTGCGTAAGTGGATGCAATCATATATACTAGATATCTAAGAGGGAAAGAACCCTCGGATTCCTAATTAAAAGTTACCAGCTAGCACTCTAAGCCGGAAGCTAGCTACTAGGGTGTTCTACTTTTTTCATAGATCGAGTATTTAACTGCTTGCCTATCTTATATTAACGCTTGTCATTTTTTCATGTCAATATGTCATTTAAAAATAAAATTATAAAATGTCTTGATTTTTAAATGTCATGATAGAAAAGAGAAGTAAGCGTGATATTAATCCAGTCCAACATATGACTGACAGAAGGCGTTCAGATGATTACAAGCAAGTCAGTGGCTACGTTCCGGTAGAGCTGGCAAGGGAATTCAAAAGTATTTGTGCTAAGCAGGGGTTTTCCCAAAGTGAGGCATTGGAAGAGATGCTATATGAGTGGGTAGCCAAAATCAAAGGTTCTCACTTCCACAAGCAAGAACCCAAGCCTCCAAAAAACATTGCTGACTTAGTGCGATTAAACATGACAAAGCTCAAGGGTTGTGGGGTTAAAAACCTATCAGCCTTATCTAAGGGGGAAGTACTACCGACACCAGGGGATTTTGCGATTATTACATCAGCTTTGTCTGTTCCTGAGGAGGAAAGAAAAATGATTTGGCAAGAAACTTTTAAACTTTCCGTATCTAGCAATTCTACCAGTGTAAAAGTATATAAAGATTCTGGAGGGTCAAGAGAAGGTGAGTGTGAGTATTCTTAAGGTATTAAACTTACCGGGCTGGAACTATAAAATCTCCTATGAGGGTGTATCTATTCTTGCACCGACCAAACGAGATGCTACGGATTTAGCCCAAAGTTATGGAGATGCTCTGAGTGAAACTGCTGCCAAAATTAAAGGCAAAGTACGGATAGGATGGAGACGGTGTAAACAGCCAATTGAATTTTATGGGTGGATGGCATCTCAATCAGCACCTACACCCCCGGAAACTGCGGAAACTATTTTGCGTTGTGGTGGTTCTGTGTTTTGCAGCCAGTTGCACGTACCAGTAGATTTACTGTGTCGGATGGTGACGGCGGCTGAAAATGAGCGTCCAATAAGTATTGTGCGCCAGGATAACCGCAAACAAATCATCATTAATCAGCCTATGGCTGATATGTTAGAGACTCCTCCTGAGGTTGCTACCCAAAGGGTTATGAGTCGATTTTGGCTACCGGAGGATTTAGCAGAACTAGAACAAAAACTTCGTGATAATAGCCAATGTACTTGGACTTACTCAGCTGGATTAAATGAACGGGCTTGGGCAATCTTGACAACTCACTTTGAGATTTTTGAGGTTGAAGGCGTGTGGTACAGGCAAGGGACTTGTTTGTCTGCTCCCCAGTTGGTTCCCATTCCACCAAGGGCTTTTGCTCCGGCTTAGGTGAAATTAAGTTTAGGGTGCATTTTTTTTATCTCCCTTTGGGAGAGGGAACAGGCAACAGGCAACAGGCAACAGGCAACAGGCAACGGGGAATAAGCATTAATAATTAATAATTATTAATTATGAATTATGAATTACGAATTATTTTAATTCCAATCTTGTTCTTCTTTTTTGCCACGGCTTTTATAAATACCTCCTACATTATGGATGGCACGGGTTTTTTCCAATAGTTCTGATTCTGTCAGACCCCATTGCTGCAAGATTTGATCTAAATCTTGTTGAATATCTTTAGCACCGGGAAAGCCTTGGTAACGAACTCGCAACCGGGCTAATTCTGCCAAATTGTAATCAGTTGCTTCTGCTGCTAACAGATTATCTACTAATGGGCGATCGCGATTATACAGCGGATGTTGTTGTTCTTTGCCACTCATACAATTTTAGATTTTAGATTTTAGATTTTAGATTTTAAATTTTAATTTGCCCCACAGATTGATTTATACAGGACTTACGCAATTGTCATAATCGGTGATTGGTGCGCCTCTGTTACAAGCCTGGTTACTACGTTCAAATATTTTCCCATTGTCACGCACCCTAGAGAAAAAATATGATATTTGACTATATTTGTGTTTAACACACATCTTGCACGCCTCGTATTAATACTGATTCTTAATGTTATTAATAAACATATATTTTTATCAACAACACGAAATATTAGGGCTTTTAGCCTGCTCCCGGCAGGCTTTGATTGTATAGCCGAGGCAGTTGCGGTGGTGAGGCAGTACGGTCTTGGGGAGCCATTGCGGTCTTGTGGGTTTCCCACTAAGAGCAAATGGCGTGGTCTCCCCAAGTGGAGTAACTGCCGAAAGGGTGAATCCTGCGGATACGCTGCGCGAGCCCCGGCATAAGCAAACTGCCGTTCACCCTTCTAGGGTGCAGGTGCAAGATATGAGGAGTTAATGTTTGTGATACTTCTTTCATACCCTCACTCCATCACTCCTTCACTCCCTCAATCACCCGCCACTCCTCTTGAGAAAGTGGCTGCACATGGAGTTCCATTGCCAAACAATCTTGGGCTGCTGTGATTAAAGCGGTGATAATTTTTTCCTGAGTCAGGTGTAGGGGGAGTTGAATATTGCCCCTAGGTTCCGTACCAAATACCTGGGTAAAAAGATGATTGTCTGGATGCAAACCCATAGAACCGTGTTGCAAGATAAAATCACCCCTTCTTAACTGGGCACTACCAATGAACTTACAACCATCGGTGGTGACTAAATCAGCACCAGTAGCAGTGCCAAAACAGTTGGGGTTGTGGATGTAACCTCTTCCTGCCTTACCATAGTGCAAATTAATACCTAGCGATCGCCAACCTTGAATCAAAAATTCACAAATTTTTGTATAAGCCTGGATTCGGCTACTAGGTAATCCAGATGTAACTACAGCATAAGTTAAATCGCCTTGGTGTAGTACTGCCCTACCTCCTGTGGGACGGCGCACTAAATCTATTTTCTCACCTTGCCAGGTTAACTTTTGCCAATCTTGGGGGTATTTGTGTTGGTGGTAGCCCAAAGAAATAGCTACTGGCGACCAAGTATAAAACCTTAAAGTAGGTGGATGTTTGCCACATTGGTGTTGCTCTAGTAACCATCGGTCGATTGCCATCTGCACATTACCAGGAGCATCGAGCAAGGGAATCAGTCGCCAAACAGGTTTGGAGTTGTGAGTTGTGAATTGTGTTGTTAATTGGGAACTCATAACTCACAACCGTAACTAAATCATTTAAGTGATGCCAAATGTGGATTGCAAATTTTCGTCATTATCATCGGCAATGGTTGCGACTACAGTCACTAACCGGGAAACCTCCCCAGGGGATATTTCTGCCAAGGCGCGGGTTGCTAATACAACTACCTGATTTTCTATAATACCGAAACGGGCTTCAAAAGTACTAGTAACGTTCATTTCTAATAGCTGTCGAGTCAACTTTGGCTCATCTTTGGCTGGTAAATGTAGCACCGCAGACCAAACAGTTAAAGTATCTTCATCTGTAGTACCTGTCAGCTGAACAAATACCTCTACGCTGCCATAGTTAAACTTCCACAAATATCCACCTTCTGGGGGATGACTGACCATAGCACTATCTTTTTGTGCCAAGGTATTAATCACGTTTTCGATTACTTCTATATGGTTGATGGTTCTGGTATCTGGAATCAGTTCATCAATTAGTTGTTCGCCAGATGCAGATGGGGTATCTAGGTTAGTTTGGTAAGTTGTCATACAGATTTTGCCTGTTAAGTATGTTTATCCTCACCTAATTTATAGCTCGTAACCAAAGTAGCTGTCAGAATAATTCGTAATTGATAATTCATAATGCCTCTTACAGAGGAGCTGCGCTCTAAGCGTAATTCCTACGGAAGACCTTGCGGTACGCGTAAGCGTGTCCGTAAGGACTCAGCGGGAGCCGTAGGCTTTACGTAATTGATACCCCATACCTAAAGGATACCGATGGCGAATCAGGGGTATCACCCTCTTGGGAGTAGGGGAGTGGGAGAGGAAACAAGCAAGTCCAAATTATTCCATTCAAGCTAGCCTCCCACGGTCAAATCCCACAACCTGCGGATCTGAAAATGCGGGGGTGACTAACTCCTCAAGGGCGCACGCAATGCGCCCCTACTGCGGCTCCTACACCTAAGCTGTCAAGCATCAACTAACAACTAACAACTAACAACTAACAACCATTTTCAAGCTAGTCCCTCACGGTCAAATCTCACAACCAAGGATGAAAATATCTCTTACCTGTTGCCTGTTCCCTGTTGCCTGTTAAGAGTTCCCTATTTTCAAGCTAGGGGGCAGTCAAAATGAACTTCGTACACCGTCAAGCATGAAAGTATAGCTTTTTCTGTTAGGAGTTCCCTGTTCCCTACTATTGGGGAGTAAAATGTTAATCTAAAAATCGGCGAGTGCGAAACAGATCGATTCTAGAGATGGGGGTTTTTCAGGGGCAGTTAGGCTTTTGTGACTAATTTGAGCCAAAATAGATTTGAAGGGTGACAATCACCCCAAGCAACTAATGTTATAAAAAAGAATTATGAAAATATTCGATCGCCACCAAAGCATCTGACCGAGGATTCTACTTTCGCAACCGTGAATAAATTATCTGAAATTATCAGAACGCTTGTGCAATCTAAAAAAGCCGAAAAAATAGATTTAAATGTGGAATACCCTTGTCCTTGTCGTCGGCGAGGTACATTGATTCCTATCACCCTGACAGAAGCATTTGGCTGCGATCGCTGTCAGCAAATTTTTGTGGTTGAAGATAATGGTCGTGCATTAGAACAACTTTCCACCACCTATCCCTATAAACGAACTTGGCACTGGAATGGTTCTCATTGGCAAGTAGTTAATTCTCGGTTAAGAGAAAGCTATATGCCAGTGGCACTTGGTATTATTTTCGTGCTAGTGATTATATGGCTACCATTGGCACTGCGATTAGCCAGTGGCTCTAATATCATTGCTTGGGCTTTGGTCGCAGTACTTTTGGCTGTTCTGCCAGCACTCATGGTTTGGCTTACTTACAGGCGTTAACTCGATGACAGTGGATGCTTTTGACGAAAGTCCGGAAACAATTATTAGTGCCAAGCGTGGTTACTATGCTGCTTTAAACTTGGCTATTGCCAAGGGGAGCGATCGCAGTCGGGCTGTATTGGGGATGGCAGAAGCTCTAAACAGTTCTTTTGACGAGATTCTAGAGGCGAATACCTTGGATTTAGAAGCTAGTCGAGAGATGGCTGTGCCAGAATTAATTTTGGATTGGCTGAAGCTAACTCCAACCCGTTTGCAAACAACTGTACAAATTTTACAAAGGTTAGGGGAGTTATCAGACCCCCTGCGACGGGTCAGAAGTGCTGATTACCAACTGCAAGATTCCCAAACCTACTCCCAGTTAATGCCCTTGGGTGTGATTGCTTTGATTTACGAAGCATTCCCCGAACTGGCGGCGATCGCCGCCGGTTTATGTATAAAAACTGGCAATAGTATTATTCTTAAGGGCAGTACGGAAGCTAGTAATTCCAATGTGGCGATCGGTAATGCCCTATCGATGGCGGTGGCGGAAGCCGGTCTACCACCAGGCAGTTTACAGGTAATTACAGCAGAACATGGTGCTTCTATCAGGGATTTAGTCACCCAAGACCAATATGTAAATTTAGTTATTCCCTATGGGCGTTCTAGTTTAATCCAACAGGTAGTCAGGCAATCCACTTGTCCGGTTCTCAAGTCAGCTATGGGTAACTGTTACCTTTATTGGTCGCCCAATGGCAGTATGGAAATGGTGCAGTGGATGATTATCGATAGCCATGCTAGCGAACCCGATCCAGTCAATGCCATTGAAAAAGTACTGATTCATCGCCAAGCTTTGCCTTCTTCCTTATCAATGTTATGTAACTGCTTGCAAGAAAAAGGATTTTATTTGCGTGGAGATGCGGAATTAGTGGAGGCTTTCCCCCAATTACAACTAGTTAAAAATACTGAGTGGGGATGTCCTTATTTAAACAATACCGTGGCTTTTAAATTGGTAGATGACTTAGAAGATGCGATCGCTTGGATCAATCAATACAGTAGTGGTCATGCCGATAGTATTGTTACTGAATCTTACCAAGAAAGCCGTCAATTTGCCTTAGGTGTTAACAGCGCTTCCACTTATATTAATGCTTCACCACGTTTTTCCCGCAATCCTTCCCGTGGTGATTCCGTATTTTTAGGTATGTCCAACCAAAAAGGAAATCGTCGGGGATTAATTAGTTTGGAGAGTTTAACAACTGTGAAGCATATTGTCCAAGGCAATGGACGGTTTTAACAGTTGTCAGTTATCAGTTAGCCTCTTCCGGAGGAGCTACGCTAACAGTTGTCAGTTTTATCACCTAGTGGTCTGACAGAGGAACTATGCTGGGTAGCAGACTTTTCTAATTATCTTCTTTTCCTCCTTCTTCGCGCTCTACCCTACTCTTCGAGAAGCCACTGCGTGTCTACGGGAAGCCACTTCCTGTCTAACGCGTCTTCGTGGTTAATTTCTACGGCTAGCAAAGTTAACTTGCCAGAGTACTAGGTTTAAGTTTCCCAGCAATTGGTGCAGATGTTGGTGGCGGGTGCGCTCATCTGCCCATCCCCCACCTGCCCGCAGTCATTTCAGTTATCAGTTAGCCTCCTCCGGAGGAGCTACGCTAACAGTTATCAGTTGTCAGGACTGTGCCTCCTACACCAGGAGCTTTTGACACCTCTCAATCATCTGCTATTTGGGAATTAGATATATTAATCAGCATATCAATTAATTCCCGGTGCTTTTTATGAAAATTTAATAATTCCAAATAAGCAAATGGAACAATCACTGGCCAGAGAAGACTAGCCATGGTCAAAATAAGCATCTGGAGTACCGGTTGCTCCCCTGCACTTTCTTCATCTTCCCTGAGAAAAAATAACCATTCTTTGAAAAAACATACTGTCATTAGGGAATAAACTGTGATTGCTCCATAAACGAATATATTTTGCGACATGACTTTGCAATATGATTTTGCTTTTCAATTAAGTAGGTAGGCGTAATTAAATGTAAGACTTAACCTCACCCCGCCTGACGGCACCCCTCTCCTTAGCACCCCGCCGGTGAGGTTTTATATTTAATTTGACCCGGCTACTTAATTGTAATCTGCAATGCATCTTCCATGCTATCCATAGATAGGGAACAGGGAAGAGGGAAGAGGGAACAGTGAAGGCGTTGGACGAGGATTTAAACCCCGTCCAACGCAATCGTCCCAAAGGGACGGGGCTTGG
>JASJDS010000102.1 GCA_030065055.1 Calothrix sp. MO_192.B10 | reverse complement strand
GTTGTTTCAAGACCTCTTTTACTTCTTCTACTTTTAACTGAAAGTTAGTTGAGGTTTGTAAAGTTTCTAAAGGCTGCTGATTCTGATGGCTGATATTAACTTCTGGTTGATCAGATATTTCCTGCTCATCTGGGATATTATTATCTTGGTTAGATAAGTTTTGATAAATATTTTCAGATTCAATTGCAACCCTTTCTGATAATGTTTTTTGAATATAAGGTATATCTCTTAAATAAGGAGATTTTAACCCTTGTTTAATTGAACGTGAAACCATTACCAATACACTATCTTTATTGTAACGAGGTAATGTTTTATAATATCTTGAATGTAATTGAGAATATTGTGAAAATAAACCCAACCTTTCCTCATCGACACGAGTGTCATAATCTACAAGTCTTATCACAAAAGCACGTCGCAACTTATGTAAGCCTGGTTTTAAAGGAACTGATCTGTGCAACACATACTTATTAAAGAACAATACATCCCCAACTTTATACTCATCTTCTTCATATTTATTTTGAATAGTGTAATCTATAACATCTTCTGAGATGCTGTTAAGAATAGTATTGGCATTAGCCACATATTCATTCAAATCACCTTTGGATTCATCCCATTGGATATTGTTTTTAAAATGTAAATCATGGATTGTGTAATAAAACTGTCCTGGAAAATATTTCGTGGATACATACTGCATACCTCCTCTATAATCCTTGGTGATTTCATCTAATGGAATCCAGATAGATGCCCCAAAATCTTCTGTTTTCGTAAAGGAAAATGAACCAACTCCAACGTGCCATGGTAATCCCGTTTGATTAGGTTCAACTGAAAAAAGAGCATTATGCATAATCATGATCTTTTTTCCAGTAACATAATTTAAAAAAGGTAGCTTTTTTTGTATTAAGGAAGAAACAAAATCATATTTAACCAAATCATAAGCATGATCTTTGGTGTCAATATGATCATGCTTTGCAAGTTTTAGAGTTACTTTTTCTTGAGAAGCTTGACTTTGATTTTTAGCCCTTTCTAATGTTTCTTTAATTGTTTCTATTTCAGAGTTACTAAAGAAGTTTTGTATTTTAAAATATCCTTTTTCTTCATATTCTTCTTTTAAGTTATCAAGTTGTTGTTTACCCATTGTTTCTATATTCTTTATTTGTTCTTTATTCATAATATCCTCATTAAAATTTTTCGTAGTTTTTTTGAGTTGAGCAACATTACCATCTGTGCTATTTGACTGTAACATTCTTGGTGTTATATGATGTCCGGCAAATCACCCATAATTTAGGACATGGTGCAAAAATCTGAAACTTTCTTCTCTCTCTGCACCCTGTACCCATGCACCCATGCAGTCTTAGTGATTAGGACTTACGCACTCGTGACGAAAAATCAGGCTTTGCGATTACTTCACTTCGTTCGTCCGTTCCGGACATGCTACGCAAACGTAATGACGTAAATACGTAGCTTTTGCGTAAGTCCTAGTGATAAGTCTTTAATTGGACATTATATTAGATGCAAGATTGTCAGATTGAAGATATTGCTGAATCGGTTCAGCAGATTCTGCTTGAATTGGTTTAACTGTTAACTGAGCCAATTTTCTTTTGGGCAGTTGTGTTATGACTGATAAAGCTTTCGGGAAAGACACTAACTCTAGCTTGGATAATCTCAGCTTTGGTTGCTGTAATGTTTTGTTTTCATTGGTTTGTATTTGCTGTGATTGCATATTTCCACCAGCTCTTGTTTTTTCTCCCTCAAGTCTGGTGCTACTTTTGTGTTTATTTTCATGTTGCTGAATATCTGTTATCCAATAGCTTTTTCGTTGCCAAGGATATGTTGGTAACACTACCTTCTGACAGGAATAACCCTTGTCAAATCCTAACCAATCAACTTTGACTCCCTGTACATATAACTGACCTAAACTTTGTAGCATTTGCTGCCAGTCTGACTTACCAAAACGCAGACTAGGTAACCATAGCTTTTTAGTTCCCATGAGGCATTCGCGCCCCATCCCTAACAAAATCGGTTTGGGTCCAATTTCTAGGAAGACTTCGTAACCTTCTTGGTGCAAAGTCTCCATACTTTGGGCAAACTTCACTGGTTGGCGTACATGATTTACCCAATAGTTTGCTGTGGTAATACTATCGTCTGCCGTGGTTCCTGTGACATTTGATATCAGTGTCATCCGGGGTTGATTGTAGGTTATTTGATTAGCTACTGTTTCAAACGACCCCATCATCGGCTCCATTAAGGGTGAATGGAAGGCGTGGGATACTTGCAGTTGTTTTGTCTTAATCCCTTCTGATTCTAAGATTTCCTTAACTGTCCCAATGGCTTCTGCTGCACCGGAAATTACAATACTTTGGAGTCCGTTGATGGCGGCTATTGCCACTTTTTGTTTGTATGGGGCAATCAGTTGATTTACTTTCTCTAATGATGCCATTACAGCTACCATCTCCCCTGTTGGGGGTAACTGCTGCATTAACCGTCCCCGATGAGCAATCAGTTTTAATCCATCTTCTAAACTAAATACCCCTGCTATTGTTGCTGCTACATATTCTCCTACACTATGACCCATAACTACATCTGGTTTTATGCCCCAGGATTGCCATAACTGGGCTAGAGCATATTCTATGGCAAATAAAGCAGGTTGGGTATAGGCGGTTTGGTTAATGAGAGAACTATTTAATTCTTTTTCAGGATAAATAACTTCTAAAAGGGATTTATCTAAATAAGATTGTAAAATTTGCTCGCACTGGTCTAAGGCTCTACGGAAGACGGGTTGTGTTTCATAGAGTTGTCTTCCCATATTGATGTACTGAGAACCTTGTCCAGTAAACAGGAAGGCAATTTTAGGTGATTTATTACTATTAGAGAGTTTTCCTGAAAATACACCTGAAGGTTCTTCTTTGGCACTAATTTGTGCTAATTTATCAGCTAATTCTTGTTTGTCAGATGTAATAATTCCTAGATGATGCTTAAAGTGCGATCGCCCTGTATTGGCAGTGAAACAAATATCTGCGATCGCTAATTCTGGATGACTTTCCAAATGGTTTTGATAGTGACTAACTAAATCTTCGAGAGCTTTTGGAGTCTTGGCAGACAGGGTCAATAGATGAAGTGGACGTTCAGGATCATCTTCACTTTTGACTTTTGACTTTTGACTTTTGACTTGAGTTGGTGCTTCTTCCAGAATTACATGGGCATTTGTCCCCCCAAAACCAAAGGAACTCACCCCAGCTAATCTCTTTTCTGACAATGCTTGCCAAGGCTGAAGTTCAGTGGAAATTTGCAGAGGAGTATTTTTGATTTTTATTAAGGGATTTAACTGTTTTAGGTGTAAATGGGGTGGAATTTGTTTATTTTGAAGAGACAAAACGACTTTAATTAAACCCGCTATTCCCGCTGCCGCTTCCAAATGACCAATATTAGTTTTTGCCGAACCAATCCAACAAGGTTGATTTACGTCTCTACCTTCCATCAACACTTTTTTAAGGGAGTTCACCTCAATAGGGTCTCCCAAAGAGGTGCCAGTCCCGTGTGTTTCAACATAACTAATCTGTGCTGGTTTGATCCCCGCCTTTTCTAAAGCTTGACGAATAACCGCCTGCTGAGAAGGACCATTAGGTGCCGTTAGTCCGTTAGTTAAACCATCTTGGTTAATTGCTGAACCTTTGATAACAGCCTGAATATTATCTCCATCCCTGAGGGCATCTGAAAGCCGCTTTAGGACAACTACCCCGCATCCTTCTCCTCGAACATAACCGTCAGCACTGGCATCAAATGTCTTACAGCGACCATCAGCAGCCATCATGCGTGCTTGAGAAAAAGTGATATTTATTTCTGGAGACAGAATCAAATTTACCCCTGCAACTAAGCACAAGTTAGAATCTCCTGTCAGTAAATTATGACAGGCTAAGTTTACTGCCACCAGGGATGATGAGCAAGCCGTATCTATTGCTATACTTGCCCCTTTTAAGTTTAAGAAATAGGATAAGCGATTCGCAGAAATGGAGGTGCTTGTTCCTGTGCCACTATGCCCTTCTAATCGAGAAGAATCCTTGTAAACAAGCCTGTGATAATCGACGTTACTGCTGCCGACAAACACACCAGTTTGACTACCTGCTAAAGATTCTGGGACTATCCCTGCATTTTCTAATGCTTCCCAGGCTACTTCTAACAAAAGTCTTTGCTGAGGATCTACTTGCTGTGCTTCACGGGGAGAAATTCCGAAAAAACTAGGTTCAAACCGATCCACTTGTTCCAGAAAGCCACCCCAGCGAGTATTCATTTTCCCAGGTCTAACTGTTTCTGGATGATAAAAAGCGTCAATATCCCATCGGTCTGCTGGTACTTCAGTAATAGCATCTATACCGTTACGCAATATATGCCAGAAGTCTAAGGGGGTCTTTGCACCAGGGAAACGACAGCCAATGCCAATAATTGCTATGGGTTCCATTTTAAATTTTATCGTTTCAACTTATTCAGCATACATATTCTTCACTGCCGTGAACTGTAGCTAATTCAATTACAGACAGTTGTAAATCTAACTCATTATATTTTTTGCATAAAAATATAGTGGATTCTATGGTTTTGCTTTGTCTTTCTCTGATAAATGTTCAGCCAGGACTTCTATAGTTGGGTAATCATATATCAAAGTAGGATCGAGCTCAAATCCCAACCATTCTCCTAAATCACCACTCATACCCATTGCGGCAGCAGAATCTAAACCATAGCGATTAAAAGGAGTCTTTACATCTACTTCATCAGGCTCAATTTCTAACAATTCAGCTAAATAAGAAGTTAGCCAAGCTTTTATTTCTGTTATAGTTAGCGAGTTGTTCTGTACACTTTCTTTGACATTATCATCATCAGCCAGAGGCATTTCTTCGGTGAATTGAGTAGTTTGGATTTCCATTGTTTTTATTTCCTTAGTTTTTGTTGATATATTTCATCAAATTTATTGCTTGAAACCCTTATTTTGCCCTATCAAGCTAATCGAGGTTGGAACGTAATACCAAAGCTTTGATGAGATGTGTCAGGCAGTCAGGTGATTAACTACTAAGCAAACTTTTTAGCTTCTATCATTCCTGGGGTTGGAGCCTTAACATCCCAAGCCAAGCCAAGTGCTTCCAGAATGCGTATGACTCAGTAACCGAGGTCAACTTGCTATCATTGCAACCCAAACTTGGCTGAATTTGGAAAAGCATGGTGATTTTTGTGCCACGCTTCTCCAACTGTGGGGATGACTAAAAAGACTTTTCTTGTATAGTATTATCCACCTGCATCCTGCATCAATTTTTACTCCATCGTATTACTCTGAATTTCGGTTTCATAAGTAGTAATACCAAGTTGCGTTCTATCATAGTAGTTCGAGTCAATGGGATTGCTTCCTACGTCGCAATGACTGGGTACTATCTTTGAATGCAACTTAGTATAAGACAAAATTAAATTACGCAAAATTTAGGCTGAAATCCTTGTCTAGAGCATAAACTCATCTGTAAATATTTCTGTGTGATTACTTAGTTATTTACCGACTTGTACTTTCTCTAACAAAGATTCGACATCAGTCTGTAAGAACCGGAACTTTGCTTTCTGCCAAGGATCTTCACTCCAGTCTTCTACGGTATTCAAACTGCCATTGAGAAACGCAGTCCGACAGGCAGAACGCTGAATCTTTCCACTGGAAGTTTTGGGAATACTCGCAGTCTTAACTAGAACAATGGCATAAACCTGTAAGCCATGTTGTGCAGCTACAGCCTCAGAGATATTCTTTACCACCTCCTGAACATCAAGGTTCCGTAGGTAAGAACGCTCTACTTCCTGAACAATCACTAGTCGTTCTTTCTCTTTGACTTCCACAGAAAAAGCTGCTCCACAATCAACTCGTAGTGCCGGATGACTCTTCTGAACTGTCAATTCAATATCCTGGGGATAATGGTTTTGCCCCCGAATGATAATTACATCTTTGATGCGTCCAGTGAAAAACAACTCACCATCTTGCAAAAACCCCAGATCCCCTGTACGTAAAAAAGGTCCTTCTCCAGTATCCTTTAGATAAGCTTGAAAAGTTTTTTGTGTTGCTTCGGGACGATTCCAATACCCAGAGGCAACACTTCCCCCAGACACCCAAATTTCTCCTACTTGTCCTTTTTCACAGGGAGTTAACGACTCTGGATTAACAATACTTACTGTTGTGTCCATATAAGAACGACCACATCCCACAAATAAGCGACTTTCTGCCGATGAAATCTCGCTCTCTACTACCGAATTTTGTTCTAATTCCCTTGCCTTAACTCCTTGAATCACTGGCTTTTTATTCTTATCTCCACCCGTACTAAACAGGGTAGTCTCCGCCATGCCATAACAAGGATAAAAAGCACTTTTGTTAAAACCACACTGAGCAAATTTGTTACTAAATCGCTCCAGAGTTTCTGCCCGGATTGGTTCCGCTCCATTAAAAGCTACATCCCAACTACTTAAGTCAAGATTAGCTAATTGTTCTGGTTTAACTTTTTTGGCACATAAATCGTAAGCAAAATTCGGTCCCCCACTGGTAGTCGCCCTATATTTAGAAATCGCTTTTAACCAACGAATCGGCTTTTGGAGAAACGCCACTGGCGGCATCAGAATACATGGAATTCCCAGATACATTGGCTGCAAAACATTACCAATCAGCCCCATATCATGGAACAAAGGCAACCAACCAACAAAGATAGTCTGCTCACTATGACCAAAGGCAGTCCGAATTAACTGCTGGTTGTGGATGATATTTCCATGGGTCACCATCACCCCTTTGGGTGTTCCCGTAGAACCGGAAGTATACTGCAAAAATGCCAAGCTTTCTGGTGTTACTGATTTAGGTACAAACTCTTCCTGATTTGTTTCAATTGTATCTGTAGCTACCAACTTCAACTGGGCTAACTCTGATTCCTCTTCCCACCTTGACTCAATGCCTGACAGTATTGATGTAGTGGTCAGTGCTACCTTAGCCTGAGCATCCTTAACGATAGAGAGTAACCGAGATAACTTTTGATTACGCCTGGGAGGATAAACCGGAACCGCCACTAACCCAGCATACAAACAGCCAAAGAACGCCGTAATAAACTCCAATCCAGAAGGATATAACAGTAAAACCCGTTCTCCTTGCCAAGATTGGGAACGGTCTGCGAACCTCGAAGTCAGTGCTTGCGCGATCGCTCTTGCTTGTCTATCTAACTCTCCGTAGGTGAGGCTCCCTGATTCTGTTTCTCCGTTTTCGAGAAAGGTAAAAGCAATATCATTTGCTTGATACTTTTGTCTATGAGAAAGTAAATCTACTAAAGTTGTAATTTGATTTATATTCATTTTATTAAAAGTAGTTTTTTTGACAGCATTATATTTTTTTCTGAAAAGAATGATGTATAGATTCTGGTTTATCTCCAGCATCTGCTACAACCGTAAATTTACTTAAAGCTCAAACTGGCAAAGCTTTAATTATTGCTCTAATAGATATATAGTTTTAGTTGCATAAATCTATGAATTACTCGTCCAGGGGTTCTGATAGGATTCGTGGAATTTAAAAACAGTGACAGGAGGAGCGAAGCGATCACTTATTCAACAAGACTTACCCACAGGAGCATCGCAATTTTTATGCAATACCCTAGAAGGATATCCCTACACGGACAAAGCCAGCCTACCTAGGCTAAAAACCCTGATTTTTCGTATTTTGGATCAAAATATATGTTTATTAACAAAATCAAAAATCAGTATTAATACGAGGCGTGCAAGATGTCAGCAACAATGCACTTAAATAATAATCACTTACTGGCAGAAGATTACCCATAACGTAGGTTGGGTTGTAGCTTGCTTCCACGAAGTGGTACGAAGTGTAGACGCAACAGCGGCTTATCGGAGAGTAACCCAACGATATGCTGGGTTACCCTACCCTAGCCTTCGGCAAGCCCTCCGGGTTCGCCACTTGCTTTATGCCGGGAAACCCGTCCACCGCAGTGGCTCACCGCTGCGCGTCAACGGGAACGCCTAACGGCGTTAGCGCAGCTCCTCGCGGAGCTCGGCACGGGAAGCCACTTCGTGTCTACGTTCCTCAACCCAGCCTACAATTTTTCGGTAATTTAATAGCACCGAAGGGAGTAATGCTTAACTTATTACTGATTACTCATTCATATTCCGGTAAGTTGCCACCGCAGAAGGTGAAATACGATTTAAATAGCGGAATATCCAGTACTTAAAAATAGTATCCAGAACCACGGGGAATGTGGCAATGAATACGAAAATAAACTCATGATTAGCTGGCAATCCCCAATGGCGAGATATACCTTCTAGAATTACTTCCCAGCCGTGGGGAGAGTGGAATCCCACAAAAATATCTGTAAACAAGATAATTATAAATGCTTTGGCACTATCACTTAAACCATAGATAATATTATCTAAAAATTCTTTGAGTACTGCAATATCTCTTTTACTGATTACTAACAGCCAAACAAAAGCAAAAACAGACAACATATCAGCAAAAACATTTTTGATAGCATTATCGCTAATTTTCTTATACCTTTTAGCAATATGTTGAGCTTCTTCTTTAACTTTTATTTCTATCTGTTTTTTAGATAAGGGATTGGTTTCATTAATCAGATTCTCAAACCTAATTTTTTCCTCAAATTTATGTAATTCTTTCAGGGCCTCTTCTTCCATTTCATAATTGAGAAAAAATGCAACTTCCTCAGGATTATGCAATCTTTCCAATAAATGAAATTTATCTACCACCGGACCAACAACAAAAGCTTTGGAAATTTGATGAGTCAGAATCGGCACTACAATCAGTAATAATATAAATCTCACAGAAACAATGGTTCTCTGTTGAGATTTACGAAATTTCTTGACTACATCTTGTTCTGCATTGGGATCTAATTCAACTTGTAGGCGGTTAATGGTATTGAAAATAGAACGGGGTAATACCCCTGTTGTATTCGCTTTGCTGCGTTCTTCTGGCTGGGGTCTAGTGTTTTGTTGTTGTCTTTCTGTGGCTTCGAGAGATATGGAGCGATCGCTAGGAACTAATTTATCGGAGTATATAATTTCGTTATCTCGAATATATTTACTGGTAATTTCATCAATAAATCTTAATTTTTCTAAAATTAAATTAATTCCATTACTCTCTTCACTATCTTTATCTACAGGTTTTGTTGAAGATGGTTGTAATAAATTACGGCTAGTATTAAATATTTTCAGCCTTGTGCGAATAATTCTTAATTGTTTTTGTAAATCTGCTTGAAAATAATCCATCATACTGCTGCTATACCTTGCAGTATTAGGGTCTATTTTATTACCATTAAAATGTTCGTCTTCTATGGCTTTAATTTTCAAAGCGGCTGCATAAGCAATTTCGAGGGAACGCTCAGGGGCTTTTAAGTACCACCGATAAGCCGCCTGCAATACAGGATAAATTTTGTCGCGAAAACCAGAGTTATTCATCGGAGGTAGTCATCTAGTACAAGAAAGTAGAAGTAAATCGGCAGAGAAAGCAGCGTCAGGGGCGGGTAATTATACCTGTGGTGTCTACTTCGACTTGTGGCGACTGCGGAGGGCAGTAAGGGCAAAAGCTGGCAATATCAACTTTTTGTTTCTGGTTAATGGATGCTTCAATTCCACTGCAATGTACTAAGTTGTTTTAAGCTTAATCCTAACTTATGAATGGCGATCGAGAGTATGGACAGGAGAAGTTGGTGATTTTTGATTCAATCTGGATTGTTGGTTCTAGTCGTAGTGGGAAAACCACCCGTTTGATAGAGCAATTTGCTATTTGGATGCAGGCAGAACATCCAATTTGGGAAACATTTTATACTAATAATCATCAACAAAATAGTGGCGTTCATATACCGAAAAATGTACATATAAATCAAACATTATCTGGGTTTTTGGTCTTCGCTGCCAACAATGAAAATCGCCGCCAACTTTCAGATAAAATTATTACCTCAACTCAGGGAAAATATCCCGTTCGTTGCCAAACTCCTCTGGGTTTTTTTCAGGATGAAGTCATTTTATTTTGGCCCCTACTGATTAAATCGTTGCAGTTGAAGGCACAATTCCCGGTACGATTGCGCCCAGAAACGGAACAAGAATTAGCCACCAAACTTTGGCGCGATAGGTTGGATGAGGAGACTTTGCGACGTGCGGGAATGGGGGAGTACCGTTTGGTGCGCCGGGTTCTCGATTTGTTGCAATTGGCGGCTTATGGCGGTATCCCTTGTGAAGATATTACCACTGTTTTGACTTCTGCGTTGTTGCCAGAGGTTAATAGCACTAACCTAGAACCAGAATTTTTAGCGTCTTTGTTATTAGATTGGCGTAACTGGTGCTTGCAACAGGGATTTCTCACCTACGGTATTGTGACTGAACTTTACAGCCAGTACTTGCTGACAGATACCCAGTACCAACAACAACTATATAAACGTTATCAAGGTGTACTGGCTGATGATGTGCAAGATTATCCAGCAGTCGCCCGTCATTTGTTTGAATTGTTATTGGATTGGGGGGCGGTAGGTGGTTTTAGCTATAACCCAGATAGTATTGTGCGGTTGGGATTGGGAGCAGATCCCAATTATATGGAAGGTTTGGCGGCTCGCTGTCACAGAGAAACATTAACGGGATTTCCTCAGAGTAATCTTGCAGATATGCTAGCTGCACCAATGATGGAATTAGTTACAGAACCAATGACATTGTTGCAGTTACCCCAAACTGTACAGTTAGTACAAACCACTTCCCGCGCCCAATTATTACGCCACACAGCAGAAACCATCACTCAAATTATTCAAACAGGACAAGCACAACCGAAAGAGGTGGCTGTCATTGCCCCTGGTTTAGATGCGATCGCCCGCTATACTTTAATAGAAATCCTCAATAAACAGGGGATTTTTGTAAAATCTCTCAATGATCAACGTCCCTTAATTAGTTCCCCCCAGGTTCGCGCCTTATTAACTGTCCTGGCTCTAGTTTATCCCGGTTTGGGGCGGTTAGTGGATCGGGATGGTGTGGCGGAAATGCTGGTGGTATTGAGCGGAAAAGGGGGAGAAAGGGTCGAAGAGGAGAAAAATGAATTTTTACCCCCATCCCCCCGTATAGACCCCGTAAGGGCGGGATTAATCGCCGATTATTGCTTTGTTCCCCACCCAGATACCCCGAATTTATTACCAGCTAATACTTTTAACCGATGGGATAGATTGGGATATGCCGCCACTACCGCCTATGGTGAAATATTAGAGTGGTTAATAAAACAGCGCGAGCAACAAGAATTACGGTTGATTCCTAGCCCCATATCCCTTTTAGACCGAGCAATCCAGGGTTTCCTGTGGAATGGTAGCAACTTGCCCTATGACCAATTGGCAGCACTGCGGGAATTACTGGAAACTGCTCAACATTATTGGGAAATTGATACCAGATTACGACAAACTCAAACTGTAAATGATACAGAGAATCGGGATAAGCACACCACTATTGCTGAGTTTATTAAACTATTACGCCGGGGAACCATCACCGCCAATCCCTACCCAGTACGTCCCCTTGGTCCTCTATCTAATGCTGTCACCTTGGCTACTATTTTCCAATATCGCTCCAGTAGACAATCTCATCCCTGGCATTTCTGGCTAGATACGGGTTCGCCATTGTGGGCAAAAGGAGGTGCAGCCACTTTATTTGGTGCAAATTACTTCTTACGAGACAGATTAGGAGAACCGTGGACGGCGGAGGACGAACAATGGGCAGAGACACAAAGACTAAGGCGGATTTTGGCAGATTTACTTGCACGTGTATCCACTAAGGTATACCTGTGTCATAGTGAACTGGCGGTAAATGGTCAAGAACAACTTGGTCCCTTGTTGCCTTTGGTGAATGCCTGTGTAGCTGTGGAGGAGTTAGGAGTGAGGGAGTGAGGGAGTGAGGGAGTGAGGGAGGGAAGGAGTGAAGGAGTGAAAGAATTAAACTCTCAACTGTCAACCGTCAACCTTAAACATTTCGCTTATTGAAATGGGCAGTATTACATTTCACGTAGTCTAATGACAGAAAGAAGATCCTTCATCAAAAAATCGATAATCCTTGGAGTGGCGGGGACAACTCCCGGTATTGGTTATACTCAACCTCGATAGACGAATAGTTATAAGATCCTGTTTGCACTTTGGCAACAATAGACACAAGCATGACAGCTAAATTACTGTTATATCGACAGAAAATATCATGTCATTGAAATCACTATCACCAATGCTAGGTAAATCCTCGAAAGCAAAAGTGTTATCTCCTAGCAAACGGAGATGATCTAAACTATCAGAGTTTACTCCTAAATATGGAAAATAAGCATCATTTTGATTACCATTAGCTAGCATATATGGTGCATAAAGCTCTCCACCTTCCAAAATTACCCCTTCGGTTCCATTTCGGTCGAATTCTACAATACTGCGTTGAAGTGCGGCTTGAGTATAACCAGGTTCACCAGGAGAAATTGCTTCACCAGTTAAAGGATCGAGAACTGTCCCATCTTCATCTGCTAATTGATATAAACCTGCTACATTTTGGAAGCCAGCTTCACTTCCTACTTTGAAAGAAAGTTGTAATTGTTTTCCTTCCTCCTGGGTTAAATCAATTATTTCCCCTTGAAAAGCACCTTGCAGAGTATTCCCTATAGGGGGTGGTTCACTAGCGACTTCTAATTGCACTACCATGTCGTTGAAGTCAGCATCGCCACCACCAAAAACTTCTTCCCAAGCAAGACTTAAAACACCTTCATCTAATTCGGAAATTTGCAAATGGTCGAAATTATCAGCATTAGCAGCAGTAGTGGCGAAAAATACATTAGCTGGTGTTTTACCAGTATTTAAATCACTTAAAACTTGGTCTGCGGTATTATTTTGGACTAAATAAAATCCTAAATATTTACCAGTATTTAAGGTTAATTGCCTTGGAATTCGTACATCGGAAAACTGATTATTAGATAGAGCAGAAAAAACAACCTGTCCTTGTTCAAGTACAGCTTGCAGATAACCAGATTCACCGGGAGAAATGCCGTTAATTTCACCTTCTTCATTATCTGCGACAAAAACTCCCAATTCATTAACAAACTTTGCACTACTTTCGGTTAAGGTGAATTTGAGTTGAGTCTGGGAACCATCACCTGGAAGAAATATTAAATCCTCCGGTGTAGGAATGAGAGTAGAAAAATCATCGCCATTACCTCCATTATCACCATCTGTAGGAGGTTTGGGAGGAGTTTCATTATCATCCCCTCCATCGTTACCTGTATTTATGGGAGGAAGTTCAACTGTACCGAAAGTATCACCTTTTATAAAAACAGCAGAATCAAGTAAACCATCTCGTGCATCTTTGACATTAATTTCCAAGGTGTTTTTGGAGTTTTTTAATAACGGACCAACAAAGGTTAATGGCTTTGTATATCCGTCTAATTTTGTTTCGCTACTAGCTGCACCTTCATCAACGGAATTATAAATATAATCGGGATTACTACTATCAAAAGGATTAGAAGATATATTGTTAATGGTTACAGCAGACTCATCACTTAATCTTGCTAAATTAAAGCCATTTAATTTTAAGCTGAAATTATCGTTGAATTGACCCGCATACTCGGCGAATTCTTCTGAACCAAAGGCAAATTGGAAGTATAGTTGTTCTGCCGTTTCGTCTGCATCAAATTCAATCTCCATTGAGATTGAGTCGTTATCTTCTCCTGGTAAACCAAAATCGGTGCTGAGGTCGCTGAAACCATTAATGGGTCGGTTGGAAACGGTGATTTTACCACTTGGAGTTTCTCCCGTATTAGGATATTCTCCAACATATAGATAAAGCGGAAGCCCGGTTGAAGAAATACTAGTTTTTAAATCAAATCCAATCTTTCCTCCATCGCCTAAAGTTACTCCCTTGAAACCATTGGTTGAATCAAAACTTTCTAAGGTTGCAGATTGGTTATTGATAATATTGCCATTTATAGTACCATTGAGGTCGCCAATAAAGTTTGGATCATTTGTTGGACGTTGGGTTCCAGGTTCAAATGTAGTTCTTGCAGGACTAAAATCAAATACATCCAAACTTTGTAATAGATTAATTTCCTTGGCTGATTCAATAAGTGCATTGCTTACTTTGATTGCATCTAAATCAAAGCCACTCCAACGTCCTTCAGAACCACCTTCTCCGCTACCACTATCAGCAAAGGTGATGGAATTTATATCAAAATCAATCTCTGAAAGTTCAGCAACAAAAACTCCAGTTTTACCAACTTGACCTGGTAATTTTTTAAATTCAAGAGGAACACTAATACCAGGAGAAAATCCACCATCGGATATATTTTGACCGGGTAGTTCTTCTACCTTTCCAGTACTTAAAACAACTCCCGATTCTAAACCAAAAGGGTCATCTTGAAATATCCCAAAAGCTCTACCATCTCCTATTAACTCAATTTTGAAGTTACTTAATCCAGAAGTTTCCCCTAAAAGACGTTGGAGTAAATCTTTACCAATGTTATTTTGTTGAACTTCAAATGTCATGATTCTACTCGTTTACTAGATGTCTAGTTTGGTAAGTATTTTTGCTGTTAGCTAATATCAATTTGCCAGATTCAAATTGGACAAACAGGATTTTTAGAGAAACTGAAATACTTTTGTTCTAAATCCAAGTTAGTAGCGTCTTGAATAATAGCAACAAGATTATTATGTACAAAGATACCTGTACCTATTGGTAAGCCTTGAGGAGAAGAACCTAAAGAATATCCTTGTGGATTATCAGGATTGCAACTATACAAATTAATGACATCCCCTTCCTCTGGATTGAAATCAGTAATCAGTGCATAATTGTTATTTGTATCACTATTTTGATTGGGAGTTTTGTAAGCTAATCTATTTGTTCCAAGCCAAAATTTATCTGCTCCCGCTCCACCAGTTAAAGTATCAATTTCTTCATATGAAATAGGGCTATCTCCTGTTCCAACAAGGATATCATTCCCATTTCCACCTTCTAAAACATCACTACCGTAATTACCAATTAATATGTCATTTCCATCATTTCCAATCAGTACGTCACCAAGTTGTGCATTATCATTTTTATTCCCTACAAGAATATCACTATTGCTGGTTCCAGTAATATTAAAACGCTCAAAATTATTGAATTCAACCTGGTCTAAAATGCTAGTTCCATCTGCTGTTGCTCTAGCGTAAAAACCACGATTTACAATGCCTTTTTTAGCAATTTCTGGAATCTGATTTTTGTCTGCATTTTCAATTAAATCTTCCAGGTTTGCAATATCTTCGGGGCTGACACTACTACGTTCACCTGTATCATCAAAATAAAATACACCTGTACCTATATCTTCAATGGAATAATCCAAAATCAATAGGTCATCATCAACTTGATATCCAGGGTCGTAGTTAGGACCACCATCAACCTTATCAAAACCTAAACCTGGATTAATAATGTCATTACCATCTCCAGTATCAAAGAAGTTATTTATTCTGCCAAGTTGAGTCAGTTTATCGTTGCCATTACCTGTTCTTATATCTTTGAATATTTCAAAATTGGAAATTGCAGAACCATCGGATAAGGAAAGTAGTTGGTTGGGATTTTCTACTAATGGATTAGTGCTTTCGAGAATAATGTCATTAAATTTATTAGATAAATCCACTGATAAAGTATCTATGCCTCTACCACCATTCAAGACTATGAAATTATCACCGAAAAATTCGCTAAACTGACGGTTAATATCTGTTTGATCGACAACTATATCATCCCCATCATCAGCCAGAATAAAATTACTTCCTCGACCACCATAAATAGTGTCGTTACCAGCACCAACCTGAATTAAGTCATTACCAGCACCACCATATATTTCATCATCTTTAATTGTGCCAATAACTTTTATTTTCTCAATCCCAGAGAAATTTACAGCATCAAGAATATTAGCTTCATTGCTGGTATTACGGAAAAGAAAACCATTTTCAGCAGAACCATTATTATAACCACCTGTAATTCCAGTACCGATATCGTTGCGGGAGTAGTCGATAATGAGGCGATCGCTTCCATCAAGTCCATTAACAACATCAGTACCATTCCCCAGTCCGGGATTGATTTTGTTATCCCCATTGTCCCCAACTAAAAAGTCTGCAAAATCCGAGCCAATTAAGTTCTCAACCGTTGAGATATCATCGTTATTCCCAAATGTATCTCCCTGAGCATGACCATTTGCACCGAAATTTGCAGCAATATTTACAAATACTGCTTCTGGTGAATCGCTATAGTCAGCCCAGTCAAAACCATCACCACCGTCTAAGTTATCTGCACCCGCACCACCAATTAAGGTATCGTTACCCTGGTCGCCTTTTAAAGTATCGTCCCCATCTAAACCTTTAAGTTTATTGTCACCAATATCGCCTTCAAGAATATCGTTGAAATTGGAACCTTCTAAATTTTCAAATGAGCTATAGTCTGAGTTGGGTTTACCATCTTGATTAAATTCTTTTCCTGGTCGCTTTTCAAATGCTTTTTCTATTATGTCCTTATTTCCATAACCGTCATTTTCTGCTTTCCCATTTTTAAGACTTACTTCAACTCCACCAGAAGAAGTTTTATACGATAACAAATCTTCTCCTGGTGACAGATTTGTTTCTGGAGAAAAATCCCTAACTCCACCTCCACTTAAGGTATCGTTACCAGCCCCTCCGATTATTTCATCATCACCTTCAGAACCGTACAATTGATTATCATCATCATTACCAATCAAAATATCGTCATATTTTGTAGCTTCGATACTTTCAATATCAATAAGTACATCACCATCCCCTTCACCACCAGCGCTAATGACTAACCCAGTTTCTAAATTTACATTCACGGGTGCAGTTGAATTGAGATAGCTAACAGCGTCGTTACCTTCTCCACCATCCATAGTGTCAGCACCCGCACCACCAATTAACAGGTCATTTCCTTCTAAACCTACTAAACTATCATTACCTGCGGCTCCATCTAAAACATCATTTTCTCGACTACCTGTAA
Organism: Calothrix sp. MO_192.B10; assembly: GCA_030065055.1. Taxonomy (GTDB): domain Bacteria; phylum Cyanobacteriota; class Cyanobacteriia; order Cyanobacteriales; family Nostocaceae; genus Calothrix_A. The sequence goes on along the minus strand of JASJDS010000102.1, from coordinate 13,188 downwards.
TGATGTCACTGTAATTTGAACCTTCAATTTGTTCAATATTGATAAGTGTATCTTTACCACCGTATCCATCATCTCCAACAACTACATCACCTGAGAGATTAAAGTTTATTGCATCTGGGGCTTCAGCATAACTTACGGAGTCAAAACCATCACCTCCATCGAGGGTATCATTACCTGCTTCTCCAGCAAGAAAATCATCACCACTGTTACCGTACAACTCATCATTACCTAAACCACCGTGAAGACCATCTGCATCATTTCCTCCTCGGAGCGTATCATTTCCATCACCTCCCCGGAGTTCATCGTCACCCTTTCCTCCTTCAAGAGAAGCTGGTGGTAAAATACCGAAACCTAAATCTATAACATCATTTCCGCTCCCAGCAATACCCTTAATTATGTTGACGTTTGTAAATTCTTCGGCTGCGCTGTAACCTCTAACAACTATGGCAGGATTGCCATTTGCGTCAGTAGAGCTAACGAGTGTTAAGAAATCATCTTCTGTAGGATTTTTTTCAAGCAATTGCTTTGCTCTTTTTCCTACACTCAAATGAAGAATACCATCTTCCTCTTTTTTAGCAAGTCCGCGTTCTTGACTGGTGTCATAGCAAAGGTCGGTACTAAAATCAGCTATAGTTTGTCTAAGCAGTGTAATTCGCTTTGTATAACTGAAGAAGCCAAAATTTATTTTGAACCTAACTCCGAAAATTGCATCTAAACCACCATTAAGTTCAAAAATGCAACCAGGATTTTTGAACTTAATGGTGGTTTTCTTGTCAGAATCTTTTAGATCCAATAAAACATATCCATTAACACCACCGAAAGGACCACCACTAGCAAAACCTAGATTTATTTCTCCAATAGCCTCAATTCCTACTCCTGCACCTACAACAAAAGACTCATTTGGAAGTACTCCATTTTTATCTGCATTTTGATTTTTTGAAGAAAGATACAAACCATTTGTATCTAAACCAAAATTTAGATTTGCAGCAGCACCTGCTTCGGCTCCTACTGCAACAGTTACAGGACCAAAAACAGGTATGGGTGGAGTTTCATATCTGAAGCTTAATCCTAAAGTTCCTAAGTTCAGCCGTAAAAAATTAATTTCTTGATTTTTATTTAAGAGCAGATTGAATACTTCTTGCTCAGGATTTTCTAATAGAGGAATACTTAACTTCGGTTTTTCGAGAATTGTCTTAAATTCGCTGGTTTTTTCCGAAATTTCGTTTGCTGAGGTTTTATTATCAGTATCTATCAGTTCACCAATTACAGTTTTACTTAAATTTTCATCATTATTAATGTTAATTCCATCTACTTTAAAACCACCTAGATTAATCTTACTACCATCAACTTCAAAATTTTCGCTCAGTTCAATTAATTCACTAACTTGATTAAGAGTATCGATAAAACTGCGCGTGTTCGGATCTAATATTAAGCCATTAATTTTTACCTTACTCACTAAATCAAGAAGCGAAGTTTTAATTATCGGTAATTCCTGGTCAATAACGTCAGTAACTGTTTTAACAGGTGCAGCTACTTGATTTATTGCTTTAAAAACAGGACCTGTCAAAGTACTAACAAATGAGCCTAAATCAACTTCTATATTATTAAAAGCAAGTTCAGGATTTCCGTTATCTAAGAAGTTATTCCAATTTAAATTTAAATCAGTCCTGAGAGATGGTAAAGCTGTTTTATCAAAAAAAGCAGTTGCTAGTTGTAGATTAATATTGACTTCATCTTTCGTAGATTCTATATCAACTAGTTTTCCATTTTCTAAATCGGCAGATAAGCTAAGTTTTATACTGTTAGGTTCCGTGCCATCACCATTTACATCTTGACCATCATTGTTGGGATTATCATCTGCATCTTCATCAGTTGCGGTGATATCAAGAAGTCCTAGTTTACCGGTAAATTTTAGGTCAGGAATTGATGCTTCAAGATTGATTTTTAAGTCTTCTGTATCTGGAGTTTCAAATATAAATTCTCCAGTTGTTTTATTTATACCAAAGGTAAAGTTAAAATCATAATCTAAACCGACTTTCAGTTGACTTTCTTTGTCTTCCCCTACCTTAAGTCCTAAAAAGGGTAAACCAATATCTGCTGCAAGCGGTCTATTAAAGATAGATTTTTCAGAACCTAATTTTAGGTCAAATCTAATTTCATTAGAGTTACTATCATTCTTTATATTTTTAAGAATATTAAGTCCATCTGCACCTAGTGCATCAGTCAGAGCTTTCTGGATTTCCTCAACACCAGCATCTGCATCTAAATTTTGAAGTTTTTGAACGATGGCTTCCTGGATTTCTTCAATAAAGTTTAGAGGATTGTTATCCTCGCTAAAAATATCTCCTATTAGAGGAATACCATTAGGAGATATTCTATTCTTGATATTTTCTTCAATATCAGATAGATGCGTCTCAATTCCCTTTATAAAATCATCGACTGGTGTAGAAGTGGTATCGTTAAAATTTGACTTTTTATCATCTTTAGTAGAATCTAGTTCGGCTGATTTATCAGTATCTAGCTCAACTTGTATTTTTCGATTATCTAAATCGATAATACTGGTATCGTTATCTAATTTTAATAATTCAATTTGCGTTTCATCTAACTCTACACCTTGAACTACTGCTGAAAAAATCGCTCCTTCATCCCCAGGAGTATCATGTTGATTAATCTGAGCATCAGCAAAATGTCCAAATTCCTCTAACAAAACATCAACTATCGCTCCAGAATTAAAACGATTATGTACAATATAATCTTCAGATAAATAAATTTTATTCGTAGATGCAGCAAACGCTCCATTCGCTCCATTCAATTCTTCCTGCGAGCGTATCTCAATTTCTGGAAGCACATCAAGATTACCATTTAACCAACTCTCCTGAAGATAATTTAATTTCTCAATATCAAAATTACTACCAAAAATTGACTCAATATTATTGATAAAAAATTCATCTAATGCAAATTTCCTCAGTAGACTCCATGCGTCTAAATTTGCTTCCTCTAAAGTCAATTTAACTTGTTCATCAAGTTTATCAAAACCGATAATTGGACGAAAATTATTTTTTAACATAATTCAAATAGGGAGAATGTTTGTATGACAATATATTGATAGATAAATTACCTATCCAATAAATTCCTTACTTTGATTATTTCAACATGAATTTATTCAGTATCTGTAGGGTGTGTTATGACACCAGTCTTTAGCGTGCCTCTTACAGAGGAACTACGTTAACGCGCAGCCTGTGCTTTGCACTTAGCCATGCCCGTAGACGCGGAGCGGCTTGCCGCAGGCTAGGGCTATACGCACCAAAACTCTTATATAATGGTGCGTTGCGCTCCGCGACAACACACCCTACGTATGTTTCAAAAATCAATTAAGATTCCTATATTAGAAATAGTATTTGATTCGTACAGTGAACTACTATTTGTCCACATTTTTCAATTAATGAAAGCAAAAATTACATCTGCACACGAATCATATCTGTCGAGAAATCCACAGGCTTATTATCAAGAATCACAATTACCTGTGCATCAATACCATCAGTCGGGGAAGCATCAAAAGAGATAGCACCAGTCGCAGCATCATAACTAAACTGACTAGTAGAAGTAGCACCAACAGCACTACCAATTAAGATAAAATCACCCTCTGCCACGCTATAATCTTTGATAATATCCAAACCAACATTCAAGGATTGAAAGATAAATTGGTCTCCTCCCGCACCACCATAAAGTACATCATCCCCAGCATCGCCCTGAATATTGTCAAAACCACCCCCACCAATTAAGGTGTCGTTCCCTGCTCCTGCTTGTAAAAAGTCTCGCTGGGAACCACCCTCTAATGAGTCATCACCATCCCCAGCCAGGAGATAATCTGTACCAGAACCACCCAAGAGAACATCATTCCCTTCTTCTGCTTCCAGGTAGTCATTACCATTTCCACCATCAAGGGTATCGTCACCAATACCCCCCTTTAACCAATCCCTACCTGCTCCACCAAAGAGAGAGTCACTCCCCTCCCTACCAAGTAGTACATCTTTACCATCTCCACCATTAAGGGTATCGTCACCTTCTTCACCATCCAAAAAGTCAGAACCGGCTCCACCATTTAATTCGTCGTTACCAATACCACCTTTAACTCTGTCGTTTCCTTTTCCTCCAAAAACAGTATCATTACCAGCAAAGCCAAATATATCATCGTCACCCCCACGTCCATAGATGATACTGTCTTCCCCTGAATCAAATAAAAAGTCATCTTCAGGAGTACCGGAGAGAACATTTGCCATTTTAACCACTCCTATAACTGTGAATTAACTAGGCTTTTGGATACAATTCAGAACGCAGCATTTTTTGCAGTCAATAAATATGTATTATTCGGCTTGTCTGATGCTGCAAACTCTGCCTTCAATACATCATTTATCCTCACACCTACAGTAAAAAATGTCATGGGGTGTTTGGTGATGTAAAAAGTGGGTATATAAGTGATGTATTGTCAAAAATTTAATCCTCTGGGAAAAACGAAATTTTCAGTTGCAAAGAAATATTACGATACATGAGGACTTGATGTCATATGTAAAGTATTTCTTAAACTCAAATTAAATTTGATACTAGAGCTAATAAATTGACATTAATATCCCAAGGTATGCAATGCATTGTTTTATACAAAAATTAAAACCTTAGCATCTATCCTACCTATGCATTCTGAAGAAGCAGTTAATATAGCCTCTCAACTAATCTTTCAGGTGACAGGCAAACGTCTGACTGATTTACAAACCGAGTTACTGAAAGCTTGTTGGGAAAATCAGACATACAAGCAATTTGCTAAAACTCATAAATATACTGACGATTATGTTAAGGATGTAGGTTCAGATTTATGGAAATTGCTTTCCCAAGCTTTAGCAAAGAAAGTAACTAAAAAAAACTTCCACCAAGCATTAAAAGAGTACCAGCATAATCAACAAAATATACTGTGTAAAGAAAAACAATTTAAGCGAGATTTACTGACTAAACCCGATGTATCTTTGTTTTTTGGACGCACTGAGGAAGTAACTACTTTAAAACAATGGATATTAGAGGATCGCTGTCGATTAATCGCATTGCTGGGTATTGGAGGGGTTGGTAAAACTGCTTTAGCTGCAAAGTTAGTGGAAGAAATCCAGGATGAGTTTGATTATGTAATTTGGCGTTCCTTACGTAATGCTCCACCATTAAGCAGTATTCTCAATGAACTGGTACTGTTCTTTTCTAACCAACAAGAAACAACAGCAAACATGAACACTTTACTTCAGCGTTTGCAGGCTAACCGTTGTTTAGTAATTTTAGATAATATTGAGACAATTTTGCTTCCTGGGGAGTTAGCAGGAGAATATTGTCGTGGGTATGAAGATTATGGAGAATTATTCCGGCAAATAGGGGAAATCAATCACCATAGCTGTTTTTTACTCACAAGTAGGGAAAAAACTGTAGAAGTTGCAGAATTATCAGGGATAGAACTACCTGTACGTTATTTAAAGGTATGTGGCTCAGAAGAAGCTGCACAAGTACTAATTAATGCCAAGGGTTTATCTGGTAGTTTGGCAAGTAAACATAAGTTATGCCAGAAATATAATTGCAACCCTTTAGCAGTGAAAATTGTCGCTTCGTCAATTCAAGAACGATGTGGTGGAGAAATTGAAAATTTTTTAGAACAGGATAGCTTAATTTTTAACCGTAGTATTCGCCGTCTATTAACTCAACAGTTTGAGCGATTATCTCACCTAGAACGAGTCATTATGTACTGGTTGGCAATTAACCGTACTTGGACTTCAATTGCAGAGCTGAATGAGGATATTAATCCAGCAGTTTCTCATGCTAGTTTACTAGAAGCTTTGGAGTCTTTATGTAACCGTTCTTTGATTGAGAAACAAGCTAATAACTATACACAGCAAGCTGTTGTCATGGAGTATGTCACTGGCTGTTTTATTGCAGAAATTGTCAATGAAGTGACTACAAATAAAGTTTCTTTGTTTACCAGTCATGCACTAACTAAAACTACTGTTAAAGATTATATTAGAGAAAGCCAAATTCGGTTGATATTATATCCTATTGCTCAGAATATTCAGGATAAGTTAGGCTCAATCAAAAATATTTCACAATGCATCCAAGATATTTTACAAATATTAAAAATAGAACAATCTACATATAATAATTATGGTGCTGGCAATCTAATTAATCTTGCTAGTTATTTACAAATAGATTTAAGCTATTTTGATTTTTCTCATTTAGAAATTTGGCAATCGGATTTGACAAATGTTGAGTTATGTAATGTTAATTTTACTCAAGCACATTTCCATAAATCTGATTTTGCTTGCACCATATTTGGTATCCATTGCATTGCTATTAATTCCAAGGGAGACTTACTAGCTACAGGGGAGACTTGTAGTGAAATTCATCTATGGCAATTAACAGATACAGATTGTCAACAATTCATGGCTTTACAGGGACATAGTGACTGGATACAGTCTGTAGTTTTTACTCCTAATAATAAAATTTTAGCTAGTGCTAGTTTTGATACAACTATCAAATTATGGGATGTTTTTAGTGGAAGATGTTTTCAGACATTACAAGGACATCATGCTGCGGTAATGTCAGTTATTTTTATTCCTCTTGATTCGCAAAGTTTAGATCGAACAGAAGAACAATATCTTCTCGCCAGTTGTAGTTTTGATGGCACTATCAAGCTATGGAATATTAGTACTGGTGTATGTCTAAAAACTTTGTATGGACATACTAAAGAAGTGTATTGTATTAGTTTCAATGTTAAAGAAAATTTACTAGCTAGTGGTAGTGTTGATGAAACCATAAAAATATGGAACTTATCTACAGGTGAATGTATTAAAACCTTATTAGGTCATACTAATAAAGTTTGGTCAGTTGTTTTTACTAATGATGGTAAAAATCTTGTTAGTAGCAGTGCAGATAAAACTATCAAGTTATGGGATATTTTTACAGGAAGCTGTAGTCAAACATTACAGGGACATTCTGGGGAGGTTCTGTCCCTTCAACTAAGTCCAGATCATCGAACTATAGCAAGTTGTAGTCGGGATAAAACTATTAGACTTTGGAATGTTGAAACGGGAAAAAATATTAGAACCTTTTTAGGGAGTAAAAGCTGGGTTTGGTCTGTTACTTTTTCTCCTAATTCTCAACATATGATTACTGGAGGCTATGATTTTAATCTAAATTTTTGGTCAGTTAAGACAGGAAAGTGCTTAAAAAGAATTCAAGGTAATTATCAACAAACCTATGCAGTAGCTTTTAGTCATGATGGAAAATTACTGGCTAATTCATATTGGTTAAATAATAACAGTATAAAAATCTGGGATATTACAAGTGGAAAATGTATCAAAATATTGCAAGAACATAGTAATTGGATAACTAGTATTGCTTTTAGTCCAGATAATCAATTACTTGCTAGTGGGTGTTTCGATCAAACAATAAAAATTTGGGATATTTATACAGGTAGATGTTTGAAAACAATGCAAGGTCATCATGGAGAATTAACTTCAATCATCTTTAGCCCGAATAATAAGTTTATTTTTAGCAGCAGTATGGATAAAACGATTAAGGTTTGGAATATTTGTACAGGTGAAATTATCAGGGATTTCAAAGGACATAATGATTGGATACATGCACTTGCTTTGAATGATGTGAGTAATGTTCTAGCTAGTGGTGGTGCAGGCCAAAATATAAAGCTGTGGGATGTAAATACGGGAGAATGTCTGAAAACTCTCAAAGGACATACGAGCTGGGTATTTTCAATTGCTTTTAATTGCCGAGGCAATATTCTTGCTAGTGCAAGTCATGATGGTACAGTTCGATTATTTGACATTCATGCTGGACATTGTATAAACACATTAAAGAGTGAATCAGAAAGAGTATATTCAGTTGCTTTTCATCCCCAAAATAATATACTTGTTAGCGGCCAAAATGATGGAACTCTCAAAGTTTGGAATGTTGATACAGGAGAATGCTTAAAAACTTTGCAAAGTAGTAACCATGAAATATGGTCTCTTGCTTTTAGTCCTGTTTGTGTAAAATTCCTCAATAAATTTGCATTTGTTTTAGCTTGTCCTGGACATGATGAAGTTGTAAATATTTGGGATTTAGCAACAGGTAAGATAGTTAAGACATTACAACCGAAAAAATTATATGAGGGCATGATTTTTGAAGGAGCTACTGGTTTAACCGATGCTCAGAAAAAAACGTTAATTTCTTTAGGTGCAATTAATTAGGGCTTGCTGAAAAAGTTACCGATCGCAAGTTAAGAATCTTTAAGAATTAAATGCATCAAACTATCAATCAAGCGATCGCTCGCCATTGGTAAAATATCTTTACCATGCAGCACTTCCTGAGTAATATGAAAATGCACTAATGCCCCTAAAAAAATTCGTGCTGCTGCTTCTGGATCGGGTAAATCTAATTCAGGATGAGCTTTCAGATACTGACTCAAAGTCTCAAATACGGGTTTAATCATATAGCGAACACATACCTGAGCTAACTCAGGGAACCTCCCAGATTCCCCAATTATTACCCGCATTAATGCCCGATGCTCTGTATCTTCTGCCATCTGCGCCAATGCTTTCACAGCTAGTTGACGCAGTATTATTTTTGGCTCCCCTTCTAAGGAATGTTTCCCTAAAATCGACTGAAATTTTTTGCGCGCTCTTTGCTCAATTAAGGCTTTAAATAATCCTTCTTTATCTTGAAAATAACTATATACAGTAGCTTTGGATACACCTGCTGCTGCTGCCACCTTGTCCATGCTGGTGCCAGCATAGCCATGTGCGAGGAACTCCTGCATAGCCCCTTGCAGAATCTGCCCAACTTTATCAAGTGAGCCTTCACGGTCAATATCACTTACTCTAGTTCGTGCCATTTTTAACTTGTACTTCTAAGACGATCTTGATAAATAGGAGAAAACAGGAATAAAAGGACTCTTGTTAACTGTTAGCGCAGCTCCGACCTAGGAGGCTAACTGAAAAGAGGAAGGCAGAAGCACGATTATATCGTGCTTTTGTGTCTGCCATTAAAAACTGCAAGGAACAACTAAACTAATCAGTTTAGTTTAGTTATATTATAGAACTAAACAGTTTAGTTTTGTGTAACAACAATGCTACAAAAGTTGAAATTTGGGGACTCTTTCCTTCCACCCTCGAAATTTCGTCCATTGTTGGTAATTGCTGTAATTGCGGCTTTATCTGCCATTGGTGTTGGGGTTTATCGGGTGAGTCAGTCTCGCAGTAATGAATTAAAACAAGCCCAAGAAAATCTGGCTCCAGCCCCGGTAATTAAAACTGTGACAGCCCTAGCTAGACTAGAACCGAGGGGAGAGGTAATTAAATTATCTGCACCCAGCACCATAGAAGGAAGTAGGGTAGAACGGTTACTGGTAAAAGAAGGCGATCGGGTTAAAACTGGGCAGGTGGTGGCAATTTTAGACAACCATGACAAGCGACAAGCGGCGTTAGAAGAGGCAAAAGGAGCTTTGGAGGTCGCAAAGGCAAATTTGGCAAAGGTGAAAGCGGGGGCGAAGCAAGGGGAAATCAATGCCCAACAAGCTGCGATCGCTCGTTTGCAGGCAGAGCAAAATACGGAAATTGCCGCCCAGCAAGCAACCATTGCCCGTTTGCAAGCAGAACAAAATACGGAAATTGCCGCCCAGCAAGCAACTATTGCCCGTTGGCAAGCACAGTTAGATAATGACCAGAAAGAATATCAACGCAATCAACAACTATATCAGCAGGGGGCAATTTCAGCTTCTTTGCGGGATAGTAAGCGGTTAGCTTGGCAAACAGCCCAGCAGCAAATCAACCAAGCACGGGCAAACCTACAACGTATCCAAACATCCAAACAACAGCAAATCAACGAAGCAAAGGCAAATCTACAACGTATCCAAGCATCCAAACAACAGCAAATCAGGGAAGGGAAAGCTACCTTAAATCGCATTGCAGAAGTACGTCCGGTGGATGTAGTTGCGGCTGAAGCAGAAGTGAAGCGAGCTTTGGCAATAGTGAAAAAAGCCCAGGCAGATTTACGACTAGCTTATGTGCGATCGCCCCAAGATGGTCAAGTATTCAAAATTTATACCCGTCCGGGGGAAGTACCATCTAGTGATGGGGTGGTTGAGATTGGGCAAACCAGTCAAATGTATGCGGTGGTGGAAGTATATCAAAGCGACATTAGTAAAGTCCGCCAGGGGCAAAAAGTGCTACTCACCAGCGATTCTTTGTCAGGTAAATTACGGGGAAATGTAGAAAGAATTGGTTGGCAAATACAGCGACAGAATGTAATTAATAGTGACCCTTCTAGCAATATTGATGCCAGGGTGGTGGAAGTTCATGTCCAACTCGATGAGAAATCTAGCCAGAAAGCAGCTAAACTGACCAATTTGCAAGTCCAGGCGGTAATTCGATTATGATTGGATTTATTCAACAACTACAACGACGCACTTCCCTAGGATGGTTGCAACTGAGTCGCCATAAAGGACGTTTTTTGGTAGCAATTTCTGGTGTCGCTTTTGCCGATTTATTAATGTTTATGCAGTTGGGTTTCCAGGGAGCTTTATTTAATAGTGCCACTCGTTTGCATAACCTATTAGAAGCTGATGTTGTTGTTTTTAGCACCCAAGCCCGTAACTTGATTGATATGTCTACTTTCCCTAGGAGGAGGCTTTATCAAGCAATGGATGTTCCAGGGGTACAGTCATCAGGGGCAATATATGTCAATAGTATTCAGTGGAAAAATCCTCTGACTAAGAGCCGCAGTAATTTGTTAATTATTGGTTTTGATCCAGATAAACCAGCCTTTAATTTACCCGAAGTTAATAGCCAATTACAAAAAACCAAGCTCCCAGATACTATTCTTTTAGATCGTAATACCAGAGGAGAGTATCAACAGGTTGTTGCCCAAATTGAACAAGGTAAAAAAACCACTACAGAAGTAGAAAAACGCACCATTACCATTGGTGGATTATTTACGATTGGCTCTTCCTTTGGCACTGATGGACACTTAATGACTAGCGATCAAAACTTTTTAAGGGTATTTCCTCGCCGTTCTGCAAGTAGTGTCAGCATTGGGTTACTTAAAGTACAACCTGGATATGAAGCCCAACAGGTAGCCAATGCTCTCAAAGCTCATCTACCTGAAGATGATGTCAGAGTTATGACTAAAGAAGAGTTTATTGCCTTTGAGAAAAGCTATTGGCAAAGAAATAGTCCCATTGGATTTGTATTTAGCTTGGGTACTGCAATCGGATTTTTGGTTGGGGTAATTATTGTTTACCAAGTCCTATCTACTGATGTGAATGCCCATATTAAGGAATACGCCACCTTTAAAGCTATGGGCTACCGCAATATTTACCTATTGGGAGTGATCTTTGAGGAGGCTTTGATATTGGTAATTACTGGCTTTATACCTGGACTGAGCGTGTCTTTGGGGCTTTATGGATTAGCACGGAAAGCTACCAGGTTGCCTATGTATATGACAGTATTACGGTCAATTCAAGTATTAATTCTGACATTTATTATGTGTATGATTTCTGGAGCGATCGCTACCCGTAAAGTTCAAGCCGCCGATCCTGCTGATATGTTCTAGTCCTAATTTAGTTGTTAGTTGTTAGTTGTTAGTTGTTAGTTGTTAGTTGATGAGGTGATGAGGGGAAATTTTAATTATCAATATAAAATCCAAAATCCAAAATCTAAAATCCAAAATCTAAAATTCCTATGGAATCTGTTATATCAATTAAACATCTCAACCATTACTTTGGTAAGGGACAACTGCGAAAACAAGTATTGTTTGATATCAATTTGGAGATTAAACCAGGGGAAATTGTACTGATGACTGGCCCTTCTGGTTCTGGAAAAACTACACTTTTAACCTTGGTGGGTGGTTTGCGATCGGCACAGGAAGGTAGTTTACGGGTTTTAGGACAAGAACTTTGTGGTGCAAGCTCCAAAACCCTTGTATGGGAACGACGTAATAATGGTTATATTTTTCAATCCCATAACTTACACGAAAGCTTAACCGCATTACAAAATGTCAAGATGGGTCTGGAAGTTCACAAAAGTATTTCTGTCAAAGAGATGACCGAACGTTCAGTACATATACTGGAATTAGTCGGTCTGGGGGATCATTTGCATTATTACCCAGAACAACTTTCAGTAGGACAAAAACAACGGGTAGCGATCGCTCGTGCTTTAGTTAGTCAACCTAAAATCTTACTCGCTGATGAACCTACCGCCGCCTTAGATAGTAAAACCGGTAGGGATGTGGTGGATTTAATGCAAAAATTAGCCAAAGAACAGCATTGCACCATTTTGTTAGTTACCCATGATAACCGAATTTTAGACATTGCCGATCGCATTGTTTATATGGAAGATGGCAAACTCACAAATACACCACTCATCACCAACTAATCAGTACCCCACGGAAAAATCCCACAACCAAGCATGAAAATGCTTTGTGACAACTCCTCAAGGGCGCACGCAATGCGCCCCTACTGCGGCTCCCACACCTAAGCTGTCAACCATCAACTAACAACTAACAACTAACAACTAACAACTATTTTCTAGCTAGAGCTTAAAAAGGGGTAACAGGTTGTGGGGGTATAGCCATCATGGGGTTGCATACACCTGCACAATTGATTCATGGATCGATAAGATAAAAAAAACGCCAGATTTAGTAGTGCATAAATCCGGCGCATCACGCATATGGTGCATCATTATCCTATATAGCAGCACCATTTTAAACAGGTAAATTATTTTGTGACCACGGGGTTGAGCCTATGTTAGGTTCAACCCCTGTGTGGTTTGACCCATCATTTCACTGATTCATATCATATTTTTTAGGGGCGATAGCCCTTTGGATGGCTCTTGGAGGGAGCATCCCTCACATGAACCTAAATTGTAGGTTGGGGAGCCACTCCGTTGCGGTGAAACACTTGCGGTGGTGAGGCAGTACGGTCTTGGGGTCTCCCCAAGTGGAGTAACTGCCGAAAGGGTGAATCCTGCGGATACGCTTCGCGAGCCCCGGCATAAGCAAAGTGTTGCTCGCGTAAAGCCTACGGCATAGCTAAGCGCAAAGCGCACGCTCCGCGAACGCTTACCGCGTAGCGTGCGCTTTGCGCTCAGCGTATCCGTTCGGCTTTGCCGTGCC
>JASJDS010000101.1 GCA_030065055.1 Calothrix sp. MO_192.B10 | reverse complement strand
TTATTTAAGCCTGCAAAAAAGTTTACAGCGCTTTGTTATACAGCAAAGCTTTGTCGGCAACAACCATTAGATTTTCATCTGATGCTATACAGGTGTTGCCTGCGAATACGCAGGTTTGCACAGGTTAAATGTTGCACAAAAGTTCTAAGACTGTTACATAGTGAATATAAGATATTCCTTAGCTCCCCGACTTTTCCAACAAGTCGGGGAGCTTGTTATTTGTTTCTCAGTTTTCTCATTTAACTCTTAATCAAATTTCAGTCAGCTATCAGAGCTGATTCAGAGTTGTCCGCCATATTAGTAATTAAGCAAGAGAGAACAAGCAAACACAACTGTTTAGGAGCTATTACAATCATGAAACTTCATAAATTGGCTGGCTTAGGAATCGCATCTGTTGTAGTTTTAACTGCTGTAGGTTCGACAGTAATTAATACATCTCCAGCTTTTGCCAACCATTCAACAGCTGATGTCAAGGGAACGAATAAGTCTGTTGTCGCTCACGGTAGCTTCGTCAAGCAGGAAAAATCTACTAGAGGAATGGCGAAAATTGTTAGTATTAATGGTAAACGTTACCTTGAGTTCGATCGCAGCTTTAGGACTGGCAGTGGTCCAGATGTTAAAGTTATTCTTCACCGTCAAAGTAATGTACCTCTAAATATTCGGGAAAGAGATTACGTTACCCTAGCTCCTATCAAAAGCTTCAAAGGCACTCAACGCTATGCAATCCCAGAGAATATTAACCTCAACCAGTTCAAATCTGTAGGAATTTGGTGTCAACAATTCAATGCTACTTTTGGCTATGCTCCTCTCAGAGGAGTTTAGATGATCACTCCATCTGAATTACACCAGTATCCAGCATGGAAAACCTGGATACTACAAACCAAAAAATCTAGAAAATTATACGGAAAACAAAGAGTATCTGGTGTAGTTATAGGTGTTCCTAAGAAAGAAAAATATTTTAGGAACCAATGATGACTGCATAAGTCAATACCACTGAACGTAATTATATATAGAAAGGTTTACTTACTATCTAACCGTAACTAAATTTACCACTAATCAATTCCCAGGTAAGAACTATGACTAGCTTTTCCCACATTCGGCACCACAGAGATTTTCTATTACCCATTCGTCAATGGTTAAATTCTCTAGAAGTCCACAATGTTGAATTAGCTCACATCTTGTGCAAACTGATTCCCGCTCAATGTCCATTTGAAAGAGATATTACCCTATTTGGACGCAAATTATTCCACATTCCCCCAATGTGTAAGTTAAATCCTCTATATGAGGAGGTTGTCAGCCTGCGTTTTAAAGCTCTGTGCTACTTAGCAGATGATTGTGGAGAAGATATTACAGCTTACTGTTGATCGCACATAGGTAGTTGTACTACTACTGTAGTGCCTTCAGTCAGATTAGATTGAATTTCCAATTCTCCACCATGAAGCTCCACAATCCTTTTACAGATTGCTAGTCCCAATCCAGTTCCAGAGGTTTTTGTTGAGAAAAAAGGCTGAATTAATTGAGGTAAAATCTCTGGAGGAATGGGTTCCCCGCTATTATTAATGTGAATACAGATTTGTTTTTGCCCAACAATATTTTTAACTAATAATCTGACAGTATTACCTACGGATGTTGCTTCAAATGCATTCCGTACTATATTTATTAATATTTGTTGTAATTTATCTTTATCTGCCTGGACTGTAGTTATATTAGTAGTTGGGCAAAATTTGATGAATTTGTCTGTAGCTTCTGGCATTGATCCCAGCGATCGCACTATCTGGCAAATCCAATTATTCAGTTCAATTTCTTCTAGTTTTAATGTCTGAGGTTTGGCATAAAGTAAGATTTCTTTTAACAATCTTTCTAAACGCTCTGACTCTTCTAATGCCAAAGATAATCGCTCTTTTGCTAGTGGTGATAAATCCAATTTTTTAAAAGAATTTAACCCCATCTTAATTGTAGTTAAGGGGTTACGAATTTCATGGATAATACAAGCAGAAAATTCACCAATGGCTGCTAAACGTTCTTTCTCTACTAGTTTTGCTTGAGCAGCTTGTAATTCTTCTGTTCTTTTCTGTACTTCAGCTTCTAAGATGTGATTAAATTCCAACTGTTGTTGATAAAGCTGATAGTTATCAATTGCTGTGGCTGCCCGTTCGGCAAATAATTCGGCAATGTCAATTTCGTCTGAAGTAAATTGACGTGATTGTTTTTGAAAGCAACAAATGGTTCCTACTACTTTCCCCTGGGGAGTACGTAAAGGCACTCCTAAATAGGCTTGATAGCCTGGGGGCGGACTACCATATTGACTACAGCTTGTAGCATCTGCGATCGCCAAAACTTTACCTGTTTCCACTACAGTACCAGTTAAGCTGCCATGTAGGGAGTAAACTTGCTTACCTGCATCTCCTAGTTCAATATTACTTGCTAGGATTTTGTAATCATTACCACATAAGGTCACTACAGACCAATCAAGTTGAAGTAAGTCGCTAATACCTAAAGTAATTTCCCGTAGATAATAGTTAAATTTATCTGTACGATAACTCAGAGCAGACAAAATTGCTAGAGCACGCCTTTCTCTTTGCCAATCCCTGGAGGATAAAGATGATGTGGAATGTGTTTGTGTCATGTGGTGTTTTTTATTGGAAAACCATTCATCAATACTTACTATCTTTATATGTACTATTAATCATAAGTTTAAGTCACAGGTTCCCATTCATGAGCAAAAAAATGCAACAATTCTTATCAGTGATGTTCTAACCATATGTATTGTATAATTTAGTAATTAAAAATAGACAAAAATCAACATATTTATTATACAAATACAAATTATACTACAATCACTGAAAAATCGAGCAATTCCCCTAATTATATCTGCGGTATCAAATCCGGATTTTTTGATTTATGTAAAATCATCAATACTCTGGTGCTACTCTTGCCCTTCAACCGATTGAAGTAAACACTGATAACTGATAACTGATCACTGATAACTGAAATGACGGCACATATTTTACTGGTGGAAGATGAAGTTAAGCTGGCTCGGTTTGTGGAGTTGGAATTGACTTGTGAAGGCTACCAAGTGACCATAGCCCATGATGGTTTAACGGGACTGACAGCAGCAAGGGAGTCCCATCCGGATTTGCTGATTCTAGACTGGATGTTACCGGGAATGTCTGGTTTAGAGATTTGTCGTCGCCTGCGTAGTACAGGGGAGCAGGTACCAATTATTTTATTAACAGCAAAAGATGAAGTTAGCGATCGCGTGGCGGGATTGGATGCAGGTGCGGATGATTATGTGGTCAAACCATTCAGTGTGGAGGAGTTATTAGCAAGAGTCCGCGCTAATTTGCGCCGTACCCAAGAAACAGATGCAGATATACTGGTATTTGAGGATTTGAAATTAAACCGAGCTACCAGGGAAGTATATCGGGGCGATCGCGCCATAGAATTAACAGCAAAAGAATTTGATTTACTGGAATATTTACTCACAAATCCCCGTCAGGTTATCACCCGCGATCGCATCCTGGAAACAGTCTGGGGTTATGACTTTATGGGAGATTCCAATATTATTGAAGTCTATATTCGCTATTTGCGGTTAAAGCTAGAAGCAAATAACGAAAAGCGGCTGATTCAAACAGTGCGTGGGGTTGGTTACGTCCTGCGCGATTGATATGTGATCCAATTTTAGATTTTAGATTTTGGATTTTGGAAGGATTACAACCTACCACCGAGCAACAGTCTGGGTTTTGAAGAAAATTTTATCTTCTCTTCAGTGGACTCTCAGCAAAAACTCATAAATTGGCAAAGCAAACCGAATTAAATAAAAATAGCCGCAAGATGAATTGTTGCTTTCCTCAAGAATCAATCCAGTGGCGAGTATCTTGCTTGCCACTGGCTTTTTCTACAAAAGTTTATCATCTAAGGGTCTAAATCATACTTAAATATATAAAGCCAATCAAGGAACTAAGAAAAATCCTCACTGAAAATTTGATTGGTGGGGAAACTGATAACTGCTAACTGATAACTGATAACTGAAATGACATATCTCGATACAGCCGCACAATTCTACGGTGAAGTAGCTCAAACACCACAAGTAGGACTTTGCTGCGTTCAAAGTTCCCCACTACAGCTACCAGGATTAAAAATTCCTCTGCAAATGCAGGAAATGAATTATGGTTGCGGTACTACAGTCCATCCTGCTGAACTTGCTAATAATCCTACCGTCTTATATGTGGGTGTTGGTGGTGGTTTAGAAGCTTTGCAATTTGCGTATTTTTCCCGTCGTCCTGGTGCTGTAATTGCCATAGACCCCGTACCGGAAATGCGATCGGCAGCAGCACGGAATTTGTCAATAGCGGCTCGAGAAAATCCTTGGTTTGACCCCAGCTTTGTGGAAATTCGTGGGGGTGATGCTTTTAACTTACCCATTAATGATGATTCTGTGGATGTTGTCGCCCAGAATTGTTTATTTAATATCTTTGAGCCAGAGGATTTAAGCCGTGCTTTACATGAAGCATATCGCGTCTTAAAACCCGGTGGAAGGTTGCAGATGAGCGATCCCATTGCTACTCGCCCCATTCCAGAACATTTACAGCAAGATGAACGTTTGCGAGCAATGTGTTTATCAGGGGCACTAACCTATGAAGATTATGTACGTCGGGTTGTTAGTGGTGGTTTTGGTCAAGTAGAAATTCGTAGCCGTCGCCCCTATCGTCTCCTAGATTGTCAAACCTATAATTTACCAGAACCATTACTGTTAGAAAGTTTAGATTCTGTATCTTTCAAAGTAATTATTCCCGAAGATGGAGCTTGTATTTTTACTGGTAAAACTGCTATTTATGCCGGTTCAGAGGAATATTTTGATGACGATAATGGTCATATTTTGCAAAAGGGAGTTCCAGCGGCAGTTTGCGATAAAACTGCTAGCAAATTAGCTCAATTAATGTCACAAAATGTCATGATTACTGATTCGACTTGGCATTATGCTGGCGGTGGTTGTTGTTAAATAAAAAAGATAATGTTATTGTTGCTCATTCTAATTTTTGCTACTTTATTTCTCGCCTACTCCAATGGTGCGAATGATAATTTTAAAGGGGTAGCGACTCTATTTGGGAGTAATATTATCAACTCCCTAGGGACTGTTTTCAAACCCAAAATTGGTATAAATTGTAGGTTGGGGAGCCACTCCGTTGCGGAGGTTCCCTCCGTTATAGTCAGTGGCGTTTGAGGAACGAAACCCAACATTCTTCGTTCATTTGTTGGGTTTCACTTCGTTCTACCCAACCTACACGATAGTTTGAAAACACGCCCTAGCCCTTGAGCGGGCAGCTGCGCCAACAGGAGAGGGAACAGGCAACAGGGAAGGGACCATCCCAAATATTAAATATTGTAGTGGGCACCGGAAAGCCCTCATCACATATCAAGGGACTTTCCGGCTCCCACTTTTATTTACTCCAGCAAAGCTGCCTCAAAGCTGCCACTCAAAATGCCGTGAAAAGTCAGACCTACTACTGCTGTAATTAGTGCGATCGCATATATAATTTTACATACTTAAAATGTAGATAAGTAAGTCGGCGTAAAAAATTCAAGGTATGTCATTGCGTAAAGCCTGCGGCATAGCTTCGCTTAGAGCGCAGCTCCTCTGTTAGCGAAGCTCTCCCGAAGGGAGCAAGAGGCATGGAACGAAGTGAAATGTAGACACGAAGTGGCTTCTCGAAGAGTAGCAATCACAAGGGTTTCGTGTTTATTTACATTCTGTTACATAGTAAGGTTTATTTGTGCCGACTGACTTAATACTTTGCATTTACTAGAAATTTATCAACTATGCAAGCAGAATCAATTCATACCACAATCACAGCATTTAAACATAAGTTAGCATCACCCCTGACTAAACAAAAAATTCAAGTTTTGCAAATCAATCTTGGTAAGCGGTGTAATTTAGCTTGTACCCATTGTCATGTAGAAGCAGGACCAAAACGCATAGAAGAACTTTCTCCTCAGGTTTGCGAACAATTAATTGCATTAATCCATCAATTTCCTCAAATCAAAATTGTCGATTTGACTGGTGGCGCACCAGAGATGAATTATGGATTTAAGCCTTTGGTAGAAGCAGCCGTAGCTACAGAAAAACAGGTAATTGTCCGGTCAAATTTAACAATTTACTTTGAAGATGGATTTGGTGATTTACCAGAATACTTTGCTAAACATCAAATTCGGGTTGTTGCCTCTCTTCCTTGTTACCTGGCTGATAATGTTGACAAAATGCGCGGTAATGGAGTATTTGATAACTCCATTAAAGCTCTACAATGGCTAAATCAACTAGGCTATGGTAAACATCCTGATTTAATTTTAGATTTGGTATATAATCCCCAACTACCCACAAGTGATAAATTTGCTTTAACTCCCCAACAAGCTAAATTAGAACAAGATTACAAAGCCTTCTTGCAATCAAATTTTGCCATTGTCTTTAATAATCTGTTTACCATTACCAATATCCCAGTTGGCAGAACTAAATTTTATTTAGAAAGGAAAAAACTGTATGCTCCCTACTTGCAGTTTTTAGAGTCGAATTTTAACCCCAGCACCGTGGAAAATTTGATGTGTCGGGATCAACTTTCCATTGATTATCTTGGTAACGTCTATGATTGCGATTTCAACCAAATGATGAATTTACCCGCCACAACTGGCGATGGAGAACCCGTGACAGTTAGTAAGTTACTGAGATATGGTAGTTTAGACTTGATTACAAATGTGGAAACTGCTGCTTATTGTTATGGCTGTACTGCTGGTAGTGGTTCGAGTTGTGGCGGTGCTTTAACCCCAGAGGCTGGGTAAATTTATTTATAACTTGCTTTCCACGGTTTTCATTTCGCTGTTAATTCAATAGAAACCTCGCACCTAGCGTAAGCGGAGTGCGTAGGTAGTTCATACCCTACTAGCCAAATTCATTAACTGCTTGAAGTTGACTAAATGAATCACAGAATTGGTAGAATCAATTTGAATCCATCCTTTTTCATCTAGTTTTTCCATAATTTTTGTAGTCTCTTCTACTCCTATTTCCGTAACATCAGCCAAATCTTGGCAGGAAATATGAAAAATTTCTTTCCCGTTTGCAGATTCTTGACCATAGTTTTCACCTAAACTAACTAGGGTGCGAGCAAGTTTTACTGCTGGTGGAGCATTTCGCATTTGCAAACGCAAATTAGTTTGTCGCAAGCGTCGCACCATTAATTGCAACATTCGATGATGTAGCTGGGAATCTTTAAACAAGATTTGAATAAATTCCTCTCTGGAGATACTTAATAATTTAACAGGGCAAAGAGCAATCACATCTGTTGAACGGGGAGATTCATCCAGAATAGCCATCTCTCCAAAAAAATCACCTTGGCTTAAAATTGCCAAAGCGACTGAGTTTTCTCCCTGGGTACGTCGGACTTTCACCCAACCAGAAACAATGAAGTAAACTGCATTACCCCAAGCATCTTCCATTAAAACGGCTCTTCCACCAGGATATTGGTGTTTGGTAGCTACATTGAGTAACCATTCCAACGATTCGGGGCTGGCTGTACTCAGTAAGGGAAAATTTTTACTAAAAACCTCTGTCTGCATGTAAATTTTTGCACAAAATAAAAGATAAAGAGAGAAAATTCTGTTTATAAAAATGTTTAAATTAACCGTTTTCTTGGATCAGAAAACGGTTATAAATACTCGTAAACTTACTTAACTGATAACAGTCAAGTTTGTTGGTCTAGGTCTCCATTACAACACAATGACGGAGATAACGAAATCAGCACTTTTACTGACAGAAGTATTAACATTATACAATTTCTCCTTCTGAGGGTATGGTTAAAATTTTGATTTGATAATCTAAATTATCTATAAGTTTATCGAGTTGATGTAAAGCTGTTAATTTTTCAGAATTAGCATTACTGCTGAGTGTGAGCCGATTCTGGAGTTGGTGCAATTTATGAGTGAGGCGTTGGGTCATTTTCAAACTCTCGTTACTCAGACGTTCTATTTGTTTTTGACGGTAAAATTTTAAGGCTGTTCCTTTTAACACTTGTAATGTCGCTTCTTCGCCGTGTTCCCCCGGCATAATACGTAAGCGTATCAATAAACTATTGTTTTGATGTAAGTATTCTTTCTCCATTTGTTTGATTTCTTCAGTTGTAGTTAAACTAAATGAACCAAACCGCTTTAATTGATTTAACACTCCTTGGTATGTGGAGAGGGGCAATTTTTCTAATACACCTTGTGGAGTTCCATTATTGCTCCAGATAATTTTGCCTTCGTAGGGTTGTCTTTTCAAATATAAGCGACCAATGCCACCTGTAAGTACTCTACTTAATAATTCTGTAAGTAATTGTTTGGGTGGTAGGGTTGGTAAAACATCAATAGGATGTAATTCTTTTGCAAGTGGTAGTGATAAAGCAGGTAAATCTTTAGGTAATTGTTCTCTAGTTTTACCAATCGTGGATGATTGTAATACAGTTGTACCACCTTGTAACTGAGTGACTTCTGTGTCTACCTGGATTGTTGGTGTTGTTATCCCTGGATTTTCATTCCCTATAGGTTCTATGGCAGCGATATCTACCTCGGAATCAGCCTCCGAAGGATCGTTGGTTTGTATCAGCTCTTGCTGGCTGTCATCGAGATAGGCATCTGGATTAGTAAATATAGATGGATATTCTGTTTCTTCAATTATCTCGATTGGCTGAGTTTGGGAAGTATCGGTAGTTGTATTTTGGTAGCGTAAATAAGCAGAAAGAATTTCTTGATGGGTACTAACTGCGATCGCTTGTATGTCTATGGTGCAATTTAGATAACATACCATGCGATTGACATAATCTAAAGCAGCATCATCTTCTGGACATACCATACCCAACACAAGTCTTGTGTTCTCCAATTCTAATGGCAAAACTTGGTAGTGTAGGCAAACTTCCAGGGGTAGAAGACTTTCCAAGAGGTCAAATATTTGCTTGTACTCTAGAGATTGCTCTCTATCGGCGGTGGTAGCACTTAGTCCTGGCTCACTGATTTTTGAATTATCAGTAAATGCGCCCTCTGAAGAAGACATAGTTATACTTCCTGATGGTTGATGAAGATATTTTTAATATCTTTCTCCGCTTCCGTAGTTCATCAGTAAAAAAAATTACTTTTTCTCGCAAATTATTAAGGGGCAGAAAATCTAAATTTGCCAGAATATACCAGGGTTGTAGCTACCTTTTACTACCTACGTAAAACACGTAGACATCAGTCAGTAATTATACTATTTATACATATGAATTCCATAATGTTACGGTAAATTAATGATAAATTCACCGCAAATCAAATTATCAACACCTATGATTAGCTTTCTTGAATTCTCAAGCTTTGAGCTGCAAGGTATATTTTGCTCCACTCGCCCATAATTTGATGATTTTTGAGCTTGAGTTGTTCTGCTATCTCTGCTAGAGTTTTCCCTGTTTTCAATAGCCTGAGGATATGACGTTGCTTAGGGGTAATTTTTTGATCTAGCAACTCTAATTGTGTCTGTGTTAACCCCAAGTTATGTTCTTCTAAAGATATTTCTAGCCAGCCCTCAACTAGTTCTGATTTGTTTTTGATGGCAAATACCCGTACAGCATGGTAGCTAATTTTTTCTCGCAGCCGATATATTTCTCTAATTGGCTTATTGAATTTTTTCGCGATCGCATCCTGGGTTTTACCTTGTAAGTAAAGATTGAGCCATTCTACAGCCTCTTGTCCCAAATTTTCTTGTAAATATTCAGCAAATTGCTGTTTCACCATCTGACGCAGCAACGTTTGTTCCTCTATCGCCTGGGCTGATTCATAGTCAGCTACGACTTGGCTATCAACCAAATTTATACTACTGTCACTATCTTCTCCCAGTATTTCTTCGGATACCAACCGAATCATATCTTTGCTGGGGACTTGAGTTAAGCCACCACGTTGGCTACGTCGTAGGTAATTAATAAACCGATATACCAATAGGGGTTGGTTACGTACTGGTCGCAAACAATACTCTTCCATGCTGGCAAACAATAAGCCGTCCCTGAGTCTGGTATCTGTTGTAAACTGGGAGATGAAAGCCATTTGCTGCTGCATATAGTTGTCACTTTGCAGCAACTCTTGCAAGACCTCTTGTAATACATCTAACACTTTTTGTTGGCGATCGCGACTGAGAGCAATCCAAGTTTGGATCTTATTCCGTAATGTGGCTAAACTTCCCAATCGGGTAATTAAATTACGGTAAGCCCTTTCCCTACCGACTCCCAGGTAGCGTTGACTTAAAATTCTCCAACGGTATTCCATCGCCTGTTTAGCAATATCCAACTCCTGTGGCTTGAGGGAATCAAGGCGTTTTTCGTCATTTCCCAAAAACCAACGGATAATACTTTCATGATTGGATGCACTTTGTTCTGGGCATTCTGTAGCCAGACGCTTGCGCCAATATTGAGTCAGTTTTTCTGCCTCTGATGTCATTATGAGATTGCGCTCCTCTAAACCTTCTAAAGTAGTGTGCATCACAACCTCCGTTTTTCCTACTCCCGTGTGTGTGTTGGGGCATCATTTCTCCATGTTGTGGCATGAAGATTATGGTTTTTTCTGCCTGTCTTTATTTACGTTTGGACTAACTCAATTTATGCAGAAAGTTGGAAATCAAGAGGTTGTTATTCTGCAAAAAGTCTTGAAAATCCAGTCTGTAAGGTGTTTCGCTCAATTTACGGGAATATTTATTTTTGTAAATCAACTCAGGTCATTACCCGTCCCATTTACAAAACTGATATGTTGCTAGCTTCTAGTACAGCATGGCGTAAATCAAGCCAATATCTGAAATAGGTCAAAAGCTTAGATAATGAGCATTATTTCTTTTGACTTTTGCCTTTTGACTTTTGACTGACGCTCAGCGGTTGACTTTTGCCTTGTTGTACTAGTAGTAATGCACCCAATTCCCCAATCGGCTTAGGAGTGATGCCAAGTGCCCTAATGACAGACACATAGAGGAAATAAGCGAATGAGCTGATATTTCCAGTTAACTTCCTCTCCCACAGCTTTATTTATGACCAGGTAGGTAATCTCAACATTTTTTATACTATTACGCAATGCTAATTTAGTTTCTTTACAGACATAAAAATTTAGCTTTCACCAAAAATTGCCAACAATCTTCCCAAAAATACGTTACAAGGCAAAGGCCCTGTAACGGGAGCAGGAAAAATTCTAATGGGCAAAAGTTTCAGCTTATCTTGTAGATTTTATGTTTCCTCAACGACGGGGTAATTGTCTATTACCAGCAACCACTGGGTTTTCTACCGCTTGTCGGTATTGTTCCACTTGCTCTGTGTAGCCAATTGGCAAGACGCATTCAACATTTTCATGGGGGCGGGGAATAATTACCCATGATTCCAAAACTCCGCCCTCAACCTTCTCTACTGAAGCAATACCTGCATCCATAGCGGTTTTTACTTCAGAAATATCTCCCCGGATATTTACTGTAAAGCGGGCACTACCAACCCTAATATAGCCGACAAGGGTGACTCGACCAGCTTTCACCATCGCATCTGCTGCGGCTAACACAGCGGGAAAACCCTTAGTTTCAAGCGATCCAACTGCCTGTAGTGGCATTGGTTATATCTCCTCTATCAATAAACAAGTGTGGCGTTAAACATTAATTGTACGAAGTTATGGCATATTTTAGATATTTCTTCAGAAACATGGGAGAAAGGGGAAAGGGGATATCATTTCAGCTTTCAGAAAATACGGAAAGGTTCTGTTTTCTCAGTGAAATGGATTGGTAGGACAGATTCTACATTTTCTGGGGGGTTGGGAACGATGTAGTGGGTGATTACCTTACCGCCATAGGTTTCCTCCCCGGCTTTAATCCCAGCCTCAACTGAACGGTTCACTTCCGAAACCTGTCCTCTGACTGCCACTACAAAACGACCACTTTCGGCTTTATCATTGTAGACAATGGTGACTGCGGCAGATTTAACCATGGCATCTGCTGCGGCTAAAATTGCCGGGAAACCCAAAGTCTCAATTACTCCAACTGCCATGGGCATGGCTTTACTCTCCAACAATTAGGTGTAATAATTCCAGCTTGTAGCAAAATAGCTTTCTCATTCAATTTTACGCCCCTTTGTAACCGATGTAGCGTGGTGATGAAATATCCCCCATCCGAAAAAATTTATGTTTCCTGACTTTCTCCCCCACTCTGCTGTTAACTTGACAGAACCAACCTCCATTGCATTACTTCAGGGTATGACACGGGTTGCGATCGCCACTCCTTTATGGCATAGTGCGATCGCTACTACCTATGTCTGTCAGGGTAGCGGTGGTACTCCTGTACTGTTATTGCATGGTTTTGATAGTTCTGTATTGGAGTTTCGCCGTTTGTTACCCTTACTCGCAGCACACCAGGAAACTTGGGTGGTGGATTTGTTGGGTTTTGGGTTCACCGAAAGAATGCCAGGGATTAAATTTACTCCCACAGATATCAAAACCCATCTGTACCATTTCTGGCAAACCCTGATTAATCAGCCGGTAATTTTGGTTGGTGCTTCCATGGGAGGTGCAGCTGCGATTGATTTTACCCTGACTTATCCAGAGGTGGTGGAAAAGTTAATATTAATTGATAGTGCGGGTTTAACGGGTGGTTCGCCCTTAAGTAAATTGATGTTTCCGCCTTTAGATTATTTAGCCACAGAGTTTTTACGCAATCCCAAAATTCGTCAAAGTATTAGTCGTGCTGCGTATAAAGATAAGAGTTTCGCTTCCGAAGATGCGCGATTATGTGCAGCCTTACATTTGGAAATGCCCAACTGGAATCAAGCATTAATTGCTTTTACCAAGAGTGGTGGTTATAAACCATTCAGATTTAAAAAGCTACAAGAAATTACCCAACCTACCCGAATTTTATGGGGCGACACCGATAAAATTTTGGGGACAAATGATGCGAGAAGATTTAAAAGAGCAATTTCCCATAGCGACATATTTTGGATAGAAAATTGTGGTCATGTTCCCCATTTAGAACAGGCACAAATAACTGCTGACAACATTTTAGATTTCAACTGATACTGTATAGATATAAAAAAGTTCTCTAATTCATTGGCTTTAGCTGGCATTTGCGATCGCCAGTTTAACATCGTTTGGTAAAGAAATTCCTTCTTCTGCATACTCTTGTTTAATCATCTCAAACACATTCACAAGTTCAGTGCGTCCTTCCTCTGGGGTTTGTCCCCAAGCATGACAACCAGGAATAGCGGGAACGTATGCAACAAATGTACCGTTGTCATCGGGACGGATAACAGTAGTGTAGTCGGAGAGAGACTTCATAAATAATCCTAGTGTGGGTCTCTACTTCCTTTCATGGCTTTGACAAAAAAGTAATGAGGCGCATCTAGAACATTGCGGGGTTGAAATTTATGAGTAAAGCGATCATAGTTAGCTCCTTCGTCTCCTGCTTGAAGAACTGATGCTTCCCAGTTATAAGCAGATAATAATTTTTCTGGTTCGTCACACCCATACTTCCAATGCTGAGACAATTCTCCAGTACTTTTGGAGACAAAGTAAGAGTTAATTAGGTCAGCACCCAGCCAACTCCCTTGTGCGCTTAGTTGAGTAATTATCTTTAATAGTTCGTGTACTTCCTTTTCGCTTAAATAGTACAAGAATCCTTCCATCAACCATACTGAAGGAATTTCTACTTGGTATCCAGAAGCTATAAGTTTGTCAACCCAAGGCTCCCTGATATCTACTGAAATCAAGTGGCGATGGCATAACGTTTGTATGTTGACTAAAACAGACGTTTTATATTGCAGTACCTCCGGACGGTCTAATTCATATATATGAGTGTCCGTCAGCCAAGGTAGGCGAAAAGCTCTGGTATCCATCCCCGCTCCTAGGATAACAACTTGCCGTATTGAACAGCGATTCGACATCAAAAAGTCATCAAAAAAGCGTGTCCGCACGATAACTATAGGCGTACCGTTGTCTTCGTACTGTTGGGCGCCAGGTGTAATTTCAGCAATAATATCTTCTCCTGCTAGGAGTGCTGCTAGGGGGTCTTTAAACAAACCTGATGGTCTTTGTGTTTCTATCGCTCGAACAGCAGCCATCATGCGCGAAGATAGACTGACTAAATCTTTAATTTCAGACATTTTTATCAACAGATATATTTGCCACGAATTGCTGTTCAGTATCACACACTCGCCCTTTCGCAGCAATCCCACAGAAAACCAGATTAACCTGAGTTCGGTGTTAGGAGTTCGGTCGCATTTCAGAACATTTGTACACATTAACGCTCGTTTTGAGTCTGGTAGTGGCGTGTCAATCTGGGCGATCGCGGATATTACAGTCAATTACACCATTGGAGCGATCGCGCTTTTGAGTTCGCGTAATTCATGACTTTGTTGGCGAAATATATCTTAATACCTAAAAACTTTATTTTTGCGTAGGTTGGGTAGAGCGCGACGGAGTGTAGCGAAACCCAACGCTCCCATGAACATTGATGTTCCCATATTTCAAATGTAACGTAATATTTCGGCAATAAAGTCAATTCATTCGCGAACAAATATTTTTTTGTCCAAAGTCCAATTACTAAACTACCTTGATTGAAATTAGAAAATCCCTATAAATACTTACCATGCTCCCTTATTTTATCCTGCAAATTTAAGCAGTCGCGAACTCGGTATACTGACGTTTTTCAGGAGAATGGAAAGCTAACACAATATCACTATTGGGTACACCTTCCCTTAATAAATCAGTAGCAATACCTTCCTCTGTCCAATCTTCTTCAATATAAATTTTGTCGTTTTTAATCCTCACATAAACTGTCATTCCTTTAACTCTTCTTCCTTCTTGCCAACCAATAACTAACCAAATATATTGGTCGTTTTTGTCGTCAAAAGATAATATACTATCAACTCCTGGGGGGTTAGGCGTTTGCGATGCTAATTTTTCATATTCAGAGAGAATTTTTTTAATTATGTAACGATAACGTTCTAATTTATCCATTGAATAATCTCCTCATTGGTTAAGTTCACGATGATTAATAATAGTTGAGTTTCTTCTATAATTTTTTGAATAGCTTTTTGAGTAAAAAAGGACTCATAAATATTTTGACCAATCGCCAAATAAATTTTAGCCTGGGGAAAGACAAATTTTGAGAATATTCGATAAATAATATATTGACCTAATGCAGTTTCAAAATCCCTCATTGGTGAACGGCTCACAAAACTTTTGATTTCAACAATAATTTGTTCTTCACCTCGTTGAGCTTCTAAAGTTCTACCGGCAAGTAAGTCAGCAAATAATTGTATTTCTTCATATCTGATAGTATGAGGATCGGCTATAATTGTCCAACCATCCTTAATTAAAGCATTTTTAACCGCATCATGGTAAATATCTTTCGCTGGCATTATCACCCTGGTAATAAAAATGGTAATTGTTGCGGTGCGTTAGGCATAAGCCATAACGCACCCTACTAAACAAAAATCCTCTGCTCTCTTCTCTGCGCCTTTGCGCCTTTGCGTGAGACAAATTCAGGAGTACGTTAGACATAAACCCTAACGCACCCCATCTTAATTACTTAGCCGCAGTTGGCATACCCAAAATATCCTCAATTCTAGGCATTTCTTCCAAAGGAATTACCCTACCTTCATCCTCAAATCCAGCAATTTGATCGAAATTCAAATACCGATACAAATCATCAGCAAAAGGATGAATTTTCTTAGCAACAATATCCATATATTCTTGCACAGAAGGCATCTTACCTAACAGCGCACAAACTGCTGCTAATTCCGCCGAACCAAGATACACTTGTGCTCCCTTACCCATACGATTATTGAAGTTTCTCGTAGAGGTAGAAAACACCGTCGCACCATCTGCAACCCGCGCTTGATTACCCATACATAAACTACATCCCGGCATTTCTGTTCTCGCACCAGCCGCACCAAAAATACCGTACACCCCTTCTTCTTTCAGTTGCTTCTCATCCATGCGAGTGGGGGGACATACCCATAGACGGGTAGTAACTGCACCCGCACCTTCCAATACTTTTGCAGAGGCGCGATAATGTCCTATATTGGTCATACAAGAACCAATAAAAACTTCATCCACTTTATCCCCTACTACCTCTGATAATAATTTCACATTATCCGGGTCATTGGGTGCAGCGACAATGGGTTCTGTGATTTGGTTTAAATCAATTTCGATAATTTCTGCATATTCTGCATCTGCATCTGCCGACATTAATTCTGGGTTTGCCAACCATTCTTCCATTTTGGCAACCCGACGCATAATAGTACGGGCATCTGCATAACCCCGCGCTACCATGTTCTTTAACAAGGCAACATTAGAACGCAGATATTCAGCAACTGTCTCCGTACTTAACTTAATGGTAGAACCCGCACAAGAACGTTCTGCTGTCGCGTCGGTAAGTTCAAAGGCTTGCTCAACTTTTAAGTCTGGTAAGCCTTCAATTTCCATTATTCGCCCAGCGAAGACATTTTTCTTGTTTTCCTTAGCTACCGTTAACAAACCCTTTTGAATCGCTACATAGGGAATAGCATTCACAATATCTCGCAGGGTAATACCGGGCTGTAACTCCCCTTTAAAGCGCACTAACACCGACTCCGGCATATCTAAAGGCATAACCCCCAAAGCCCCTGCAAACGCCACTAAACCAGAACCGGCGGGGAAAGAAATACCTAGGGGAAAGCGGGTGTGGGAATCGCCACCAGTACCGACAGTATCCGGTAACAGCATCCGGTTTAACCACGAATGGATGATACCATCCCCAGGGCGCAGGGCAACCCCACCCCGTTGGGAGAAAAAGTCAGGAAGTTGGTGGTGGGTTTTAATATCCACTGGTTTGGGATAAGCAGCGGTGTGACAGAAACTTTGCATGACTAAGTCAGCGGAGAATCCCAAACAAGCCAATTCCTTTAATTCATCCCTAGTCATTGGTCCTGTGGTATCCTGGGAACCAACGGTAGTCATCAATGGTTCGCAAGACATTCCTGGGCGAACACCTGGTAAACCACAAGCTTTACCCACCATTTTCTGTGCCAGGGTGTAGCCCTTGCCAGTATCAGTAGGTGGGGTGGGGCGTTTGAAGATGGTAGTAGCTGCTAAACCTAATGCTTGGCGAGTTTTATCAGTCAGACTGCGTCCAATTAATAAGGGAATGCGTCCACCAGCCCGGACTTCATCTAAGATAGTTTCAGGCTTGAGGGTAAAAGTAGCAATAACTTCCCCAGCTTCATTAGTAATTTCTCCTTTGTAGGGATAGATAGTAACTACCATTCCCGTTTCCATCTTGGTGACATCACACTGAATGGGTAAAGCACCCGCATCTTCAGCGGTGTTAAAGAAAATTGGAGCAATAGAACCACCTAAAATATACCCACCAGCCCGCTTATTGGGGACAAAGGGAATATCATTACCTAGATGCCATAATACAGAGTTAATGGCTGATTTTCGCGAGGAACCCGTACCTACCACATCTCCCACATAGGCAACGGGATATCCTTTTTGTTTTAATTGGGCAATGGTTTCTAAACTTCCCGGTTGCCGCGATTCTAACATCGCCAAGGCGTGTAAGGGAATATCTGGGCGGGTGGTAGCGTGGGTTGCGGGGGATAAATCATCCGTATTGGTTTCCCCAGGAACTTTAAAGACGCTAACGGTAATTGCTTCTGGTAAAGTGGGGCGGGAAGTGAACCACTCGGCATTTGCCCAAGAGTCTACTACTTCCTGGGCATAAGAATTATTACCAGCTAATTCCAAAATATCGTGGTAAGCATCGTAAACTAGGGTAATGTGTTTTAGAGCTGTAGCGGCGGTTTGGGCAAGTTCTTCCTGTGACGATTTGAGTAAATCAATTAAGGATTGCACATTGTAGCCACCCAACATTGTTCCCAATAGCTCAATGGCGTATTTAGGAGAAACCAGGGGACTAGTAATTTCTCCTTTAGCAACCCCAGTCAAGAATCCAGCCTTGACATAAGCCGCTTCATCCACTCCAGGGGAAACTCTATCTCGCAATAAATCTAGTAATGCTTCTTCTTCACCCACCGGGGGATTTTTCAATAATTCGCACAATGCGGATGTTTGTTGTGCGTCTAATGGTAAGGGGGGAATGCCTAGGGCTGCTCTTTCATCAACTTGTTTGCGGTATGATTCCAGCATTATGCTCTCCAATTATTCAGCCAAAATTTGTCTATGGTTAATAGTCGCTTCCCTAGTTCCGTGGGTGTTTACCCTCGCAAGTCTTCACAAGATAGGCTTAACCAGCAATTAGTACGGGCAATGGGAATAGTTACTACTGTTCGTAAAAACAGGAATTTTGGTTTTCCACAGCAGCACTATCAGTTTTTGTCTAGCAAAGACTTATAATTATTACTGTATAGCGATTTTCGCTGCTCAAGCCTTTTACCAAAAATTCCTATTTGTCGGTGGTATTTTAATATTTCCACCTATTCACTAAGATAAGATATATCCTTTGTCCGTTGCATCCTACTTGTTTTATATATGACCAAAACATACACCGTTGAATTTCAACACCAAGATTCAATTCATACTTTACAAGTTCCTGAAAATGAAACCATCTTATCAGTGGCAGATGCGGCTGGTTTAGGACTTCCTAGTTCTTGTCATGCAGGTGTTTGTACCACTTGTGCTGCTAAAATCATTAACGGTGGAGTTGTAGATCAAACCGATGGTATGGGTGTAAACCCGGAACTACAGAAGCAAGGTTATGTATTACTTTGTGTGGCTTATCCTCGCTCTGACTTAAAAATTGAAACAGAAAAAGAAGATACGGTTTATCAATTGCAATTTGGTCAAGAATAAGTAATTAACCTTATTGTTAATGGTTGGTAGTTAGTAATGAATAGTGAATAAATAATAACTCATAGCTAACTGCTGACTATAAATAGTGTACCGTATAAACAAAAAACTGAGGATTAAAGTCAATGACTACACACTTCATTACTGCGGAAATAGATTTACAGGAAACCCCCACTGAGTTAGAACAAGCCATTACAGCAGAGTTAGCCAAACAAGGTGAATCCTTACGCTGGGCAATTACGGCTGTAGATTCACAAAAGGGAAAGGCTACTGTGGAAGCTGTTGTCACCAGAACAGAAGATTAGAAATTACTAACTTGAAAATGGTTGTTAGTTGTTAGTTGTTAGTTGATGGTTGACAGCTTAGGTGTGGGAGCCGCAGTAGGGGCGCATTGCGTGCGCCCTTGAGGAATTAGTCACAAAGCATTTTCAGATCCGTAGGTTGTGGGATTTGACCGTGGGGGGCTAACTTGAAAGAGATGATGAGGTGATGGGATGATGAGTTTAACACTCCTTGCGGGAAGTCCCCCGGTGAAGTCTTCGGAACCGGGGGATGAAAGCAAGGGCAGAGACTTGAACTTATAACGAATATATGGGAAGATAATTCTGGTCGCTGACCCACCTGACTGACTAAGAGGTCACCCTTTGGGTATACAAGTATGTACTCGGCAGAGTGTGCCCTTCGGGCACGCTAACGCGAACAGGAAAGGAACACGGTCACTGGCAGGCTATAGCCGTAAGGAATGATACCAAACTGTGTTGTGCGTAAAATAATCAAACTGCCTGCGGGAGGCGGGCGGCTGCGCGGGTTCCCCGTTGAGGGGATAAAGGCAGAAATGCCAGAGACGCTGTGTAAGACCATTATCGGGTTTAGTCCCGAATACCTTTGTGGTATCCCCAACGTGGCAACGGCGAATGAGACGCGAAGCCCCAGACGTAGCGTAAGCGGAGTCTGTGGGTACTTCACGAACCCTGTTTCAACCTTGGTGATTTTTTCCGCTCGTTTCTAGGCTCTGCCTGGAAACCCATTAGGGGAGGCAGAGCCTCCTCAAATTCATTACAAGGTAGAACCTTGTAACGAGAGCTATCCTGATTCAGCAATGCCCGCTTTTAGAATGCTTGTAACCACTTTGACAAGGCTAGCAATAGGTGAGTTACGGAAAAATAAGGATTTCAGACTCTGATTTGATCAATATATGTTAAATTGTGGTTCGGCAATCATCATTGATGGAGTGAAAAGAACCGAAATAGCAGTCAGAATAATTTTGCATAATATAAGGATGAAGGCACTAAGTTCAGTGCTGTAACCGTTAAACAAAGTTCTAAAAAAAGAGAGGGAGATGTATGGCACTAGTTCGTTACAACCCCTGGAAAGAAATTGATACTCTAGAACGTCGTTTCAACAGCTTGTTTGATGATTTTTCACCAATTACCAGGTGGAAAGAATTTACAAAATTTTCCGAAGTACCTGCTGCTGAGATATCTGAAACTGATGATGCTATTCATCTGAAGCTAGAAATTCCGGGGATGGAAGCTAAAGACTTAGATATTCAAGTCGCAGAAGATAGTGTTTCTATCAGTGGAGAAAGAAAGTCTGAAAGTAAAACTGAAGAAAAAGGTTTTACTAAGAGCGAATTCTACTATGGTAAATTCCATCGTGTAATTCCTCTACCTACAAACATTCAAAATAACAATGTTTCCGCTGAATATAAAGATGGAATTTTGAACTTGACACTACCTAAATCAGATTCAGAAAAGCAAAAAGTCGTCAAAATCAATCTATAGTAGCTAGTCGGTTCGTTGATTGATATCAATTACTACCAGATGATGAAGCTATGATTTGATTGCCTCGTTAGTTTGATTGTGTGAGTTGATTGATTGCCTAGTTGTATACGACAACTAGGCTTTTTTGTTGATTAGTTTTACTCAACTTTTGATGAAGCCAAATATCTGAATAAGTAAGTCGGCACAAATAAACCAAACTATGTAACAGAATGTAAAAAGTGCAAAACCCTTGTGATTGCTACTCTTCGAGAAGCCACTTCGTGTCTACGTTTCACTCCGTTCCACTCGCAATGACATACCTTGATTTTTTTACGCCGACTTACTTAATACCGATTCATACTAAGTTGCATTCAAAGATAATACCCAGTCATTGCGACGTAAGGAACCAATCTCATTGACTCGAACTGCTACGATAGAACGCAACTTGGTATCAACCAATCATTACAATAAACCTCTCGGTAGAGAAGTAGCATTACTAAGTCACTGAACAAGAATCTATTTGTCCCATTCTTTTTGCAAGGAGTATCCTTTTTTCAAAAAGCCCGCACTTCTTGCCGCTCCGCTAACAGGCTGTAGAAACCGAAGGCGGCTTTTCGTAGAGTAGCCTGGAGCTAATTCATGTGTGGGGGACAGCAGTCAAAAAAGCTAAAAGCCTTACTTAATAGCAGTACATTTTTACCACATTCGGAAATCCTGATTAAATATTCAGCTTTTTCTAATTCGATTGAAAATGGGTGAACCGGGAGTTATTATAAGGTACAATTTCTCCGCAAAGTCTTTTTTTCCTTACCTATAGGGCATCAAAGCAACTACCACAACAGGAAATTCTTAATGTCAAGTTTCAAAGAACGACTGATTTCATCATTCAAGGTTCTTCTTTCCACAGTCTTGGGAGCAATCTTAATTTTGGGTGGGTCTGATTATGCCCAGGCTCAGGGTCAGATGCCTTATCCTATACTTCTAGAGCCAAATACTGCCTATAAAGTTGAGCGGACATCTGTAGTTCCTAGCTCAAAGTGCTATGGTGAAACTGCTCAGGTAAAATTTACCTTCCAAAATCCCCAATTCAAAAACGGAGTGTTTGAGGAAACTTATCCTATCCAAGAGGGTTGGACGTTATTCTTCAATACACCTGAGACAGATAAAGCACGTATAGCTCAAAATCTTTATTTCCAGGACTTGACAGGCTGTAATCTGGTGCCAGAGAAGGCTTCACTAGAATTATTGTCTGGCTTTAAGACAAAAGAAGAAGCGAGTTTATCTGGTAGCGAAGGGCATTTCGTTGTTGCCAAAGATTACTATGCTTTCTCCCAAGAAACTGGTGAATATAAATTACTGGGTAGTCTGACAGCTATCGGTGGGACAGAGTTTCCTGCCCTCAAAGGGGCAGCCATCGGTCAACTTATCATTCAACCTGATTCAATTCGCGCTCCCCACTGGCACCTAAAGTACAATGAGACTGGTTATTGTTATCAGGGGGTTGGACAAGTTGGGATAATTGTTCCAGGCAACACCCTACCTCAAGAAAGGGGGAACGAAAGATTCTTCAGTGAGCCAAGAGTCGAGGAATTTTTCGTTAAACCTGGGGAGATATTCCACTTCCCTGAGGCTAGTCAACATTACTTGCGAAATGTTGGAAATGAGCCATTTAGCTGTACTCTTTTCTTTGCAGAAGGCCAAGCCCTCAGCGAGGATAAATTACTCACCATCACCTTACAAAACATAGTGGGAGGTACACCTTTGGGAGTTCTCGGTCCTATCCTCGTTACAGAAAAAGACTCTAACATTGTTGGTATGCCTCCGGTATATTATACAGCTAAACGTGTTTCAGAGTCACCTGCCCAAACATATACATCAGTAAATCAAGGTCCTGATGTTGTCAAGGTTGTTGAGACCTGTAGCGGTGAAAATCCTGATTATAATAATCCTGGTTGTCCTTCTCTTAATGATAGTACAGCAAACAAAAGCCGTTCTAGGTTCTCCATCTACTCTACCCTAAAACCATAGAATCGAGAGTTTTGGAAAAAAGCAATCCAATGTCCAAGGCTCTCATTACGTAGGTTGGGTAGAACGAAACCAAACCCAACAAATCTGATGAAGAATGTTGGGTTTCGTTCCTCAAACGCCACTGACTATAACGGAGGGAACCTCCCTTCGGGTTCAACACTTTGCTTATGCCGGGGAACCCCTTCGGGTTGCGCCACTTGCTTTATGCCGGGGAACCCGTCCACCGCAGTGGCTTACCGTCCACCGCAAGTGTTTCACCGCAACGGAGTGGCTCCCCAACCTACAATTTATAGCACGCCCTAGGTAAAAGAAAGATCCCCGACTTCTAAATAAATATCCGCACATTGTAGCGATTCCTAGGATAGAAGTCGGGGATCTAACCGCGATTCATGAAAATTAATGGGACAGAGTGCTAGTTTTGTAGAAAGGGCAGGAACTTCTCCCATGTACCCTGCACTTTGCTTCTATACCTAGAAAATATAGGTTCAGCAGTTGGTAATTGCCAATTCTTATATAACTAGAGCAATAAATGATGAACAGATGTGGTAAATTGCTGCTAGTGTTTAATCTGGTTTTTATTCGACCAGAGAGTAACAAGTCTGCTCTCAAGCTTTCTCTAGCAATGAAAGCGGTTAGTTGATGTCACCAGATGAACCTTAACCGCCAATACCATTTTTACTGCCAGGAGTAAGTCCATGATTGCTGAACATCATGATTCGACATCCATGGAACGGGAAATACAACGACGAATTAGAATCAAACAAAGCCAGCTGCAAATCGCTTTAGAAGGTAATATGCCCCATGTCGCTAGAGGATTACAACGTCAATTGGTAGAGTTACAAGGGCAACTAAAGTCACCACCAGAGTCGGATTTTCAAGTTTTAATGAGTTTGGTGGATGACTAATATTCTTATTGTTAACATTTGTTAATACTTATGAATATATATGAGAGAAATCCCCTACGGGATAGCTCCGCTTCGCGCACTCAGCAATCCCGATTTAGGAAATACCAAAAAATAAATTCTCCAATTTCACCGACTCTAACTACTTGCTCGGATGCTCCCCTGCATTTCGAGTGATTGGTTATTTTTTGATTTTTTGATGACAATCCTAATTGGATTTACCATCACTCCCCATATACTCCCGATAGCCACATATTTGATCCCCACGGATATCAAAAGATACGGCTATGCGATTTTTATAAGGTTCTCCTTTCAACATTCCTTCATCCCTAAATTCAAATACTACGGTAGTTTCATTACTGGTAATCCTTTCTATGGAAGTCAGACGGATGCTATTGCCAAACACTTCCGAGACATGGGTAAAAAATTCTTTAGCCCTTTGTTTGCCATGATTTAAACCGTGATACTCTCCCACAGGAAACCAAAACCAAAAGTCTTCGGAGAGCATTGCTAATAGTGGCTCCCACTCCCCCGTTGCTAAACCATGTTGTAGGTTGGCAAATCCTTGATGTGCAACCTTTAATGTATTTTCTGATACTTCTGCCATAGTTAAACCTTCTTCATATACTGGCAAGCTCTTACATTATGTGATGAATTTTCTTAGAATTAGGGTTAATTGACAGTAGCCGAGGAAAATTACTGGTAATATTGAATTCTCGTACCAAGTTGCGTTCTATCATAGTAGTTCGAGTCAATGAGATTGCTTCCTTACGTCGCAATGACTGGGTACTATCTTTGGATGCAACTTAGCATCGGCAATACGATTTGTATTCGCCAGGACTAAAGCTGCGTGTCACAATCGGTGGTTGGTGCGTGAAGCTATAAGTCTCATTGCTACGTTCAAACATTTTCGCAGTGCCACGCAACGGCAATAATGCGGGAGAAAATCTACATTGCATTTTGCCTCCCCTATAGAAAAAATATTCCAGTTGGGTAAGTCCTATTCGCTTAAAATATACTGAATAATAAAATGCCAAGGTTTTTGTCAATTTAATTTATATGGCTCACCGTCGTTTGGCGAATTTGCTACAGCAACTATTGCTTAGGGATGATGTCGCAATTTATCGTCAGTTACTAATTGTTTTATTATTATGTCTGGGTTTGGGACTGATATTTATAGGCTCAAACCAATCTACACCCCAATCTAAAATACAAACAACTGAGAATTGTGGTGTGGAAGAAACTGTTGTTAACTTACAAACACCAGTACAAATTGCTGAAGTGATTGTGGAGTCTGGTATAACCCGTACCGCTCCCAACGATGAAGCCACTAGACTCACACCCCTACCCAAAGGGACAAAAGCAACAGTCACATCTATCAAAGGAGATTGGTTGCGTCTGGGTTATGGTGCTTGGATTCATCGTCAGGAAATGCAGACTCTAGTGAGTAATACTTATCCCCAGGCATTAGTTTGTGATATATCTTACCGTAAATTAAAGGATAGGACGGAGGTAATATTCCCTTTAGGAACTCCCGTACCCATCAGTGTCAAACAGAGCGATCGCATTTTCACTCTCACTCTCCATAATACCACTGCGAAGAATAATATTGTTACCATCAACAACGATCCGATCATTTCCCGCATTTTTTGGCAGCAGGAGAAGGCAAGAAAGGTTAAATATACTTTAAACCTCAAAAATACCCAGCAATGGGGTTACAAACTGAAATATGAGGAGAATAAGCTCATCTTGACCCTGCGTCATTCTCCCTTTACACCCACATTTACCCCCGTCTCTGGATTTCGTGGACCCTTATCTGGGATTAAAATTGTCCTCGATCCTGGACATGGGGGGATGGATTCAGGAGCTAAAAGCCCAGAAGGTTATTTGGAAAAGGATGTTAACTTAATTGTGACGAAGTTGTTGCGAGAACAGTTGGAACTGCGGGGGGCAGTGGTATATTTAACTAGAGAGGATGATGTAGAATTATCCTTAGCCGATCGCGTCGCTAGAATTAATACCATTGAACCTGCGATCGCTCTTTCTATCCATTATAATCATGCTAATACAGTCAAGAGTGGTAAACAAGTCCAAGGTGTAGGTACTTATTGGTATCATCCCCAGGCTGTGGGGATGGCGAAATTTTTACAAAAGTATATGGTACAAAATTTGGGCAGACCTTCTGATGGGGTACGTTGGAAAAATCTGGCTTTAGCTCGTCCTACAATTGCTCCCTCGGTATTGTTGGAGTTGGGTTATTTGAGCCATCCTGAAGAATTGCAATGGATTATAGATCCCTACGAACAGCAGAATCTAGCTATGGTGTTGGCGGATGGCATCGTTGAGTGGTTTAGTAGTACGCGTTAGTATTTTGGATTTTCAAGGCGTTGTTAAATCAGTTTTTGCTTAACTCATAATACCAATTCATACCTTCCGTTCAGCGATGCAATTGCAAGATCCTATTCGCAGAAATGCGGAGATTGATGGCTCACGGGAAATGTTATTTACAGCGTTAGCAGATTACACCAATCCCCATCTATTAGAAGAAACCTCCGCTCCCGGACAGCTACGCAGATTAGAATGTGCTTGGGCAATAGAACAGGCGATTATTGCTACATATCAAGCTCAAGAGGAAATGCCAGCCGTTAGTGACAAACTTTACCAACTTAAAAATACCATCAGTGAAAATGCTTGCATGGTAATTAACTCCTGTGACTCAGAGGATGAACTAGATTTTCTGTTTCCAGAAATGAGCCGTATCCGTAACCATGATTTAGCAGTTGTGGAAACATGGCAAAATCAAATTGATTGGGTACGTTCTCTCCCTCCTTCAGAACTTGAACTAGTGAATAGCAGTGATTTTCAAACTCCAGAATTTGACGATATCCCAGATATCAAGCAAGATACAACTGCTTTAGCAGCACCACCAGAGCAAGTTGCATACGAAGATTTAAGCGAAAAATCACATTTCTTTTCGTTGCGGAATCAGCTAGGATTGATGTTTAAACCATCAGTACGCAAAGATTACGAAGCCTATATCAATCAACAAGCTGCTATTGCTGGTTATAAAACATTGGTTCCCAAGAATTTACAACAAGCTTCTGACTTAACCGTTGCCAACCTCTATTACTACTTTAAAATTCGGGATGAATCGGAGGAAACAGAACCAGTAGAAGCTGTAGCAATATAATCCACCTGGAAATACATTTCCAGGCTCATAAACGAAGTGTGTTGAAACTAATACCAAATCAAAAAATTTTGGCGATAGCTCCAATCCAATTGTAATCCCACCGTTACCCCGCCCCTACCAGCCAATCATGTGTCGCATTCTTTTTTCAAATTGGTATAACAACTTGCACCAACTCCAATAACAGGAGGCTCCGCCTCCTTTCCCCTCGTTACCAGGCTGAGCCTGGTAACTAGAAACGAAACGCACTCTCATACCTTACCCAGTCTGATTTATCAGACTTTGTCTTTGAGCCTGGGAATTCATTCCTAGGCGGACATTTGGGCTAATTGAGAATGCTGCAAGTTAGGAGTTGAAACTAACAACTTGCACCAGCACCAACTCCGAACAGGAGGCTCCGCCTCCTTTCCCCTCTTTACCAGGCTGAGCCTGGTAACTAGAAAACGCACTCTTATTCCTTGCCCAGTCTGATTTATCAGACTTTATATTTGAGCCTGGGAATTAATTCCCAAGCGGAAATCTGGGCTAATTGAGAATTAAGTGGTATACTCAGCGTTAATCTTGACGTAGTCGTAACTTAAATCACAACCCCAGGCAATACCGGAACCATGACCATTACCAATACTTACGGAGATTAACACGGTATCCTCTTTTAAATAGACACCCTCTGAGGCTTGTTTCAGGTATGCACTGGCTGCCCCACGGTCAAATTGTAAGGGTTGACCGTTTTCCATTAACAAGAAATCCCCTAACTGGATACGTAGATTTTCTTGGTCAAATTGTACCCCAGCCCTGCCCGCAGCAGCAGCAATACGTCCCCAGTTGGGATCGTGTCCAAAGATCGCAGACTTAACCAAAGAAGAACCAACAATGGTTTTAGCAATTTGACGGGCTGATTTTTCATCTTGCGCTCCCGTCACCTGCACTTCCAGCAAACAAGTTGCACCTTCACCATCACGAGCGATCGCTTTGGCCAAATGCTGGCATACTGCTGTTAGCATCGCCTCTAGTTTGTCTGCATCCCGCCCTTTTTCTGTAATCGCATGGGTGCGGGATTGCCCATTTGCCAAGGCTATTAAACAGTCGTTAGTACTAGTATCCCCATCCACGGTAATGGCATTAAAACTTCTGTCACCAGCCCTGCTTAACATTTCTTGCCATAGATGGGGAGAAACAGCCGCATCGGTAGTTACAAATGCCAACATAGTTGCCATATTCGGGTGAATCATTCCCGAACCTTTAGAAATTCCCCCAATTCGTACCGGGCGATCGCCTATAGTAGTTTCTAAGGCAATGGATTTTGTGACCAAATCTGTAGTCACAATTGCTTGGGCTGCCGCATCAGAACCTTTTTCCGATAATTCTGCTACCAATTGGGGGATACCGCTACGCATAGCCTCCATCTTAATTCTTTGCCCAATTACCCCCGTAGAAGCCAAAAGAATCGATTCTGGAGGAATATTTAACTCATTAGCCAATAGCTGGGCACTTTCTTCTGCATCCACCACACCTTGTTCCCCCGTAGCCGCATTTGCTTGTCCGGCGTTACAAAGAATAGCACGGGCACCATGCTTTGCCCGTAAGTTTTGGCGGCAATAATCCACACAAGCCGCCCTCACCTGGCTAGTAGTAAACACACCAGCAGCGATCGCTTCTACATCAGACAATATTAACGCCAAATCGGGCAACCCAGAAGGCTTTAATCCAGCCTTAATTCCTGCCGCCCGATACCCTTTGGGCGCTGTCACTCCACCACTAATTTCTTGCCATTCCGCCATGATTCTCTTCCCACAACCATTAGTTGCTTGCCAGGGGATTATATCAAGGTTTTGCCCTCAATCTAACTTGAAAATGGTTGATAGTTGTTAGTTGTTAGTTGTTAGTTGTTAGTTGTTAGTTGTTAGTTATTAGTTGATAGTTGTTAGTTGTTAGTTGTTAGTTGATAGCTTAGGTGTGGGAGCCGCACTTGAGATATATTTTCATGGGCAGGTTGTGGGATTTGACCGTGGGAGGCTAACTTGAAAATAGTTGTTAGTTGTTAGTTGTTAGTTGTTAGTTGATGGTTGACAGCTTAGGTGTAGGAGCCGCAGTAGGGGCACATTGCGTGCGCCCTTGAGGAATTAGTCACCCCCGCATTTTCATCCTTGGTTGTGTACAAACGTTCATGAGAGACTAACTTGAAAATAGTTCATCAGCGCGGAGTTTGTAGGGGCGCATTGCGTGCGCCCTTGAGGAGTTAGTCACCCCCGCATTTTCAGATACGCAGGTTGTGGGATTTGACCGTGGGGACTTCCGGGAACGGGTAAGTATACTGGTGTGAAGGTTGCATTTCAGTATATACTCTGTATTTTATAAAACATCCAGATCAGTATACAGGGCACTGAAATGTATTGATAATGTGTACTTGTTGCACATTATTTCAACTTCTGTCAGTCAAGCCCTATCGGCTAGGTAGGGCTTTTTTTACCTAGGCGATCGCCTAAGTAAAAACTCTTGTATTTTACTTGTCTGTTGGTAATATTTGCTGGCAATTTCTACTTGTTGCTGAGTGTGGAAGTAGAGAATAACACTTAAAATTAATCCAAAATTAATCTATGTTTAAGAAAACGAATATCGCCATGTCATGTACGGTAAACTCCAATACAAAATCGCTAATTTACCCATTAAAATCAAAAATATCAAGGTAATTAAGGAGCTACCAGGATGCAAGTCACATATAATTCCGAGAAGCGCAAACTGCTATCCTGTTTATGTCATGGAGCAATATTCTTCAGTACTACTTTATTTTCCATTGGCATCCCCATTATTATTAGCATCATTTCCGACGATTCTGTAGTCAAAGACAATGCCAAAGAATCAATTAATTTTCATTTCAATGTTTGGTTCTGGGCAACTGTAATAGGAGTACCCATTGGGATTATCTCTTGGATTACCTTTGGGATTGGTGGGATTTTGTTTTTCCCCATAGTTGCCCTTGGCTTTCTCATTCATTGGGGACTAACAATTGTGGCATTAATACATTGTTTGAGTAATGCCGATGAACCTTTCCGCTACCCATTCATCTTCCGCCTGCTGTAAATAAATGCGGTTAAATTTGATGTAATGCACTAGCCACAAGACTTTTGGGATTGCTGACCTACGGCCAAAATAATTGGTAATTGATAATTGATAATTCATGGGTTCGTGCCACGGATGAATCCTCTTTCTTGAACCAAGCAAAGTTTAAAATTTATCCCTAAATAGGGCTTGCTGTTCGCGTAGCGTAGCGTTAGCTATAAAAGTCATGATTGTGAGGTTAGGCAACAGGCAACAGGCAACAGGCAACAGTTTCATCCCTGATTTTTTCGATTCTTTTTACCAAAAAAAATGATCACGACTCGCGCTACCCAGAGCGACTGTCGTCGTCGCGGTGAGTTAGTACTCCATCCCTTTTCCCCGACTTGAAGTAACTAACGAACCCTTTAGGGGGTCGCTCGTCAATGCAAGGTTTTTAAA
>JASJDS010000296.1 GCA_030065055.1 Calothrix sp. MO_192.B10 | reverse complement strand
AAATTAGATATTGCTGCTGACAATTTATGATTAGCTATCATCCCGGACACATTTAAATCTTCTATACGAATGCGATAGTATTTTCTACTAATTTCTGTTGTTGTTTTTTGTAGAAAATCTTGCCTCACATTTTTGAGATGTGCGTGATGTCTAGCTAATTTTTGATAGTACTTTTTGGCGTGATTAGATGCTTTAATACCTTGACGACGATTACCTAAAATTTTATTTCTATTTCGCCATTGTAATTTAGTTAACTTGGTTTTCGTTTTCTTCAATGACAATGGTGCTGTAATTGTATTTCCGTCACTCAAGGTCGCAAAACATTTTACACCTAAATCAATTCCTACTAATTCTTGTTCATGACTAATTGGGGGAATTCTCTCAATATCTAAACTAAAGGAAACATACCATTTATCAGCTACTCTCGAAATCGTAAATGTCTGAGATGAACATAGATAAGGAATTGGTCTTTTTAATTTGAATTCACCCAATCC
This sequence comes from Calothrix sp. MO_192.B10, assembly GCA_030065055.1. Lineage (GTDB taxonomy): Bacteria > Cyanobacteriota > Cyanobacteriia > Cyanobacteriales > Nostocaceae > Calothrix_A. The sequence goes on along the minus strand of JASJDS010000296.1, from coordinate 6,182 downwards.
GGGAATGATAATTCTCTTTCCAGGGTCAAGAATCTGGCGATTTGAAAAAGGTAGCATTTTCTCACCTTTGACTGGATAAATACCAGATTTTTTCAAGACGGTGAAACTATCTCCTAATTTTTTGGATTTCATTCTGGGAAACCCAGATAAACCTTGACGCCATCTTTGAAAAGCTTTCCTTAAATTCCGGAAACTGCTGGAATAAATCGCAGATGGATATTTTTGCATCCAAGAATATTCCCCTTGAGTTTTGACGTGATTCGTAAAAACTTTTTCAATTGATGCTAATCGTTGAGAGTCAGTTTTTTTAATGTCTGGGAAATTCCATGATTGGGTCAGTAGGTCAAGACCAAAATTATACACAAAGCGAGAAAACCCAGCACAACCATTGAGAAAAGAACGTTGCTGATTATTCGGTTTTAGTTCTAGTTTCAAAGAGTACATGATTTGGGGCAAAGATTGCGTATAAGCTGTTAAGCGTCTAAATTGTATACATCAAGTGGGCTTAGAGGCCCGCACTACAATCACCTGTTTTTTTTACTTTATACAATTTAGCTGCGTATTAACTTATCGTATAGTATACAATCAACCAGTATTCACAACCAGTATTCAACAGTCAATGATTTCTACTCTAGGTAATTTTTGTGCGATTTGTTAAGGTTTGTGCGGAAATAGTTAGATAATTAGCTATCTAGTAACACGTCTTGGGACTAGACAAACCCAATGAAACAAGAATCTCCCATCACACCCGCAGGGTGTGATGGTGAGAGTGTCAATCCCTAATTCAGTTTATTCCGGCTTAAAAAATCAATATTATGCCGAATATTGGGGTCGTTCAGTGCTAATCTTGAAGATGACATTCCTTAAGTTTATGTCTTTCTTGACCCTATCTGAAAATATAGCTCTCAATCAATAGGCTCAGCATGGTCACCACAGCAGAAAAAACAAACATAGGTTACATAACCCAAATTATTGGTCCGGTTGTAGATGTCAAATTTGCTAGCGGCAAAATGCCGCCCATCTATAACGCTTTGACCGTCAAAGCCACTAACGAAGCTGGGCAAGAAGTCTCAGTTACCTGCGAAGTACAGCAACTGCTAGGTGATAACCAAGTGCGGGCTGTTGCCATGAGTTCTACTGATGGCTTAGTACGCGGTATGGAAGCAGTTGATACTGGTGCTCCGATTAGCGTGCCTGTTGGTAAAGCCACTTTGGGACGAATTTTCAACGTTCTGGGCGAACCAGTAGATAATAAAGGACCTGTAAATGCAGAGGATTCTTTACCTATCCACCGCGAAGCTCCCCAACTTACAGACTTGGAAACCACACCTTCTGTATTTGAAACCGGGATTAAAGTTGTTGATTTGCTAACTCCCTATCGCCGTGGAGGCAAAATTGGTCTATTCGGCGGTGCTGGTGTAGGCAAAACCGTGATTATGATGGAGTTGATCAATAATATTGCAACTCAACACGGTGGTGTGTCTGTATTTGCTGGAGTGGGCGAACGTACCCGTGAAGGTAATGACCTCTACAACGAAATGATTGAATCTGGGGTTATCAATGCTGAAAACCTCAATGAATCAAAAATTGCCCTAGTATACGGTCAGATGAATGAACCACCCGGTGCGAGAATGCGGGTTGGTCTTTCTGGTTTGACCATGGCAGAATACTTCCGGGATGTGAACAAGCAAGATGTATTGTTGTTTGTAGACAACATCTTCCGGTTTGTACAAGCTGGTTCTGAAGTATCCGCTTTGTTGGGCAGGATGCCTTCTGCGGTAGGATATCAACCTACTTTGGGTACTGATGTAGGTGCGCTGCAAGAACGGATTACTTCCACAAATGAAGGTTCTATTACCTCCATTCAAGCAGTATACGTACCTGCGGATGACTTGACTGACCCCGCACCTGCTACTACCTTCGCTCACTTGGATGGAACCACTGTACTATCCCGTGGTTTGGCTGCTAAGGGTATTTATCCTGCGGTAGATCCTCTGGATTCAACTTCTACCATGTTGCAACCCAGCGTTGTGGGTGAAGACCATTACCAAACTGCTCGTGCTGTCCAGTCTACTTTGCAGCGTTATAAGGAACTTCAAGACATTATTGCCATTCTTGGTTTGGATGAATTGTCTGAAGATGACCGTTTGACTGTGGCTCGCGCTCGGAAAATTGAGCGTTTCTTGTCTCAGCCATTCTTTGTTGCTGAAGTATTCACTGGTGCTCCTGGTAAGTATGTGAAGCTAGAAGATACCATCAAGGGCTTCAAAATGATTCTTGCTGGTGAGTTGGATGACCTACCAGAACAAGCTTTCTACTTAGTTGGCGATATTAATGAAGCGATCGCTAAAGCAGAAAAGCTGAAAAAAGGCTAATGGGTAATGGGTAATGGGTAATGGGTAATGGGTAATAGCATTTTATTATCAATTACCAATTACCACCTCCCACATATCCTTACAACCAATTCCCAGTCAGTAATTACCTCAAATGACTTTAACTGTTCGTGTAATTTCCCCAGACCAAACAGTTTGGGATGCCTCAGCCGAGGAAGTTATTTTACCCAGTACTACGGGTCAACTAGGTGTCCTCAGTGGACACGCACCCATGTTGACAGCTTTAGATGCTGGCGTAATGCGAGTACGTGCTGAAAAAAACCAAAAGGATTGGACTCCCATTGCCCTTATGGGTGGATTTGCGGAAGTGGAAGAAAATGAAGTCACTATTTTGGTGAATGGCGCGGAACGTGGCGATTCTATTGATTTGGAATCAGCTCGTGCTGCTTTTAATGAAGCACAAACCCGCCTTAGCCAAGTTGCGGATGGTGACCGCCAAGAACAATTCCAAGCCAACCAAGCTTTTAAACGTGCTCGTGCCCGGTTTCAAGCTGCTGGTGGTATGGTCTAATTTATTACCAAAGGGGGCACTATATAATTAGTGCCCACTACTATTTTGGGCTTGACTTTGTACATATTCAAACAAAAGCAATCTATCGCCTCATAGGATGCTTGTGAAAAAGTTTGCGATCGCACAATAACATAGCAACTAATACTCGACCACATTAATTTTGCGGGGTGGACATCCAACCGCCAGGGACTCTAAGTCCCTGGCTAATAGCAAAAGTCCTATAAATAGGACTGATGCAATACCCCTCATAACTAATGTGGTCAAGTAGTAGAACCAATAAAATCAAATAGTTGATGGGCCAGCTGTAATTTACTACAGGGGGGGACTTCCTGTTGATGACCCTGCTTATCTATCAATATGGCTTGATTGGTATCGCTGCCAAAACCACTGTTAGCTTTATCTATGGGATTGGTGACGATGGCATCTAAGTTTTTTCTCTGTAATTTATCCAATGCAGGAGTCACAATATCCCCTGTTTGGGCGGCAAAGCCAATTAATTGCTGGTGGGGTTGTTTGTGCTGTGCCAAGTCTGCAACTATGTCAGGAACTGGTGCTAGGGGTAAACTTTGAGGTAGCGATCGCTTGGGTAATTTCCCTGGACTATACTCTTGCGGTTTCACGTCGGCTACTGCCGCAGACATAATAATTACATCCGCCCTGGGTAAATATTCCAGCATGGCTTGGTGCATCTGTTCTGCACTAACCACGGGAATTGTTTCAATGTCTAAAGGTGCATCCCACCCTCTAGGACCATGTACTAATGTTACTTTCGCTCCCCTGTGTATTGCTGCCTGTGCCAAAGCTAACCCCATTTTACCCGTGGAGGGATTGCCAATAAATCTTACGGGGTCGAGATGTTCGCGGGTTCCCCCGGCACTAATCAGAATATGTTTCCCTACTAAATCTCGTTTTCCTTTGGTATGTAATAAAGATTGAATGTAACTGACAATTTCCCGTGGTTCTGCCATTCTCCCCGCACCAATGCGATCGCACGCTAGTAACCCCGATGCGGTTTGCATCCCATGAAACCGCTTATATGTTAATACTTGTTGCCAATTACCCTGTACTATTTGTTGCTCCCACATATCCGTATTCATTGCCGGTGCTAGCAGTACGGGACAGGTGGAAGCTAAAACAGTATTAGTCAATAAGTTATCAGCCATACCATAGGCTAACTTAGCCAAGGTATTTGCTGTTAGAGGTGCAATAAGTAATAAATCTGCCCATTCTCCTAATTCAATGTGTAGAGGACGGGAATGGGTTGGTTGCCAGAAATTATCATCCGTATAAGCAGGATAACGGGATAGGGTGGCAAAGGTGAGAGGTGTAACAAATTGTTGCGCGCCATTAGTGAGAATTACGCGCACTTCCACACCCATTTTAAACAGAGTAGATACCACCTCACAGATTTTGTAGGCGGCGATACCGCCACCTACACCAATGAGAACCCTAGGAGATTCCAGATCGGTTATTTTGGATGTTGGACTATAGGAGGACTGCATTAATCATTCAAGAATAAGGAGTAAGTCGATAACACTTTAACCCCCATAGTTTCTCATTCTAGCTAGTAAACCCCAATCCACAATCTAAAATCTAAAATCTAAAATCTAAAATTCCTAGGCTTCATCATAGGCTTCCAAATCCAACAGATAAATGTAGGATTCCACCAACTCCGGACGCTGAAATGCAATCGCGCGGAGTAAATGCCAATCATTTAAGCTTTCAAACACATTGCTGTAGTTGTCCTGTTCCAGACGTGTAGCTAATTTTTCCACGTCTTGTGCAGTCATGGCAGCAATTTCTTTCTGGGAAATGCTCAGAGTTTTCATGATTTTTGCCCGTCCCAATAGCAGCATATGCATCCAGCATAGGTGTGGTTGCGTTTTACGCATCCACCCAATATATATTACTCATTCCAGGAGGTTAATTTCGTGAAAGTTTTAAGGTATTTACAACAGAATTTGTAAAAATTCTGTTATTTATTTTTCCTGGGTAGTATAAACCACGAAATTTTGGAATAGTTTTAACATTTGTGGTCTGATTTCATGCCCCATATCGAATTCATGGTAATCAACCGCTACTCCTAAGGATTCTAACGCTGCTTTTGCCTGGATTGCTGCTGTCAGTGGTACAACTTCGTCTTGTTTTCCATGCATAATTAAAGTCGGTGGCAAAGAAGTTGAATTTTCTTGTTCTAAAGCACCAGGATGTAAATATCCACTCATGGATACTAAACCAGCTAATGGTAACTTTAATCCCAAATCTAAGGTCATAGCACCACCTTGAGAAAAACCACTCAAAATTGTCCGCGATAAAGGAACTCTGGTACTACTTTCTAAAGATGGCAACCAATCTTGGAGTATTTGACGACTTTCTATTAATCCCTCATACATATTTTCTGGTTGTAAGTCATACCATTGCCTACCCACGGGAGAAGCAGCATGGGGAAAAGGTGCATTGGGAAAGATAAATTGACAATTCGGTAACTGAAAAAAGGGAAATAAAGATGCCACATCTTCTGCATTGGCACCCCAACCATGCAAACAGACGATTAAAGCTGTGGGTGTTTCAGATGTGGAGGGGGGAATATCAATGACTTGTAAAGACAGTGGTTTACTCCTGAAATGGGACTCCTGTTGTTGATTTTATCTGCAAGGGGTGAAGGAGGGAAGTATTGATGAGGAGATTAGGTAAGTTCACCCCAGCAAATACGTAACCCATGAAAAAGGTGTGGGAGGTGTGGGGAGTTATTTTTGGATACTTAGCTAGAAATCCCATGCAAAATTTCGTTCACCCATGAAAAAGAACGAATTTTACCCATATTGAAGTTAAAATGGTGCGTTACCTTAGTCTAAAGCACCCTGCTAAATTATTGATTACGGGATTCTAAGTATTTCAAAATCCTTTGGTTTTCCATTGTTAGCTCTCTAATATCTGCTGTGTTATGATATATTCTTCTCTGATTATCAATCATTTGACGCTGCATATTAGATATTTGCCGTTGCATATCATCTAGCCTCGGCAAAATGCTATTAGCCAAATCAGTCAAAGCTTGAATTGACTTAGCATTAGATTCTATCAGTTTCTCAAGATGTTCTGAATTGCTCATATCTTGACACTCTCCGGGCTAAAGCCACGGAGATTCTTAAGGCATCACTGCCTTAATATCCTGATATCTCAGGTTCCCAGGCTCAACACGTTTGCCACAAGGGCGTGCTGATATCTCCTCGGTGGTTCTTTCGGGCGTAAACTTTCCCCCAGTCCGGGGGTAGGTTTTT
>JASJDS010000100.1 GCA_030065055.1 Calothrix sp. MO_192.B10 | reverse complement strand
CACTTGGGGAGACCCCAAGTGGAGTACTGCCTCACCACCGCACTGCCTCCTTTATGCCGGGGCTCGCGCAGCGTATCCGCAGGATTCACCCTTTCGGCAGTTACTCCACTTGGGGAGACCCCAAGTGGAGTACTGCCTCACCACCGCAGTGGCTTACCGCCCAACGCACTGGCTCGTCTTTGCGCGAAATAACTTGCTATGGGTGATTGATGCGTGACGCTATAAGTAGAGACGTTGCACTGCAACGTCTCTACTATGTTCAAGCATTTTCGCAGCGTCACACAACGGCAAGAATGCAGTCAGAAAATCTACACCGCATTTTGCCTTCCCTACAGAAAAAAGATGCCAGTTGTATAAATCCTAAAACTAATGAGGTTTAACTGATATTTTTCTCAGCACAATTATTTGTGTTTTGAGAAATAGTGGAGTTATTTTCTTGTAATAAAATATTAACGATCGCCTCTGGATGCATTTTTCTATATTGTTTTTTACCTACCTGAAATACACAGTTAGGGGCACTATTACAATGCTTCAAGCACCCAGTACGCTTGATTTCTACCAATTCTTCCAATCCGCGATCGCATAAGGTTTTTTCTATTTCTGATAATAAACCTTGCCCACCCCGTTTACGACAACTAGATTTTTGACAGACTAATATTTTTGCCTTAGTTGGAGCGAGTTTTTTTTGATTTTCACCCTCAGATATGGGCGATACTTGTTGAGCTTTTAATTTAATTTTACCGGTTTGAGAATGTAACTTACTAATACCCAAAACCCTAATTTCTTCTCCAGGTATCAAAGATTCACTCACCACAGGACGTAAATTTTTAGGCAGTTTAATCTCCACATTTCCTGATTCAATTTGTAATTGCAAATACCTATTCTTTTCGCGCTTCTCTTGCAAAAAACCGAGGAATTTGCCTTCAATTGTAAATTCTGATAATTTCAGATACTTATTGCCCATTGTTGAGTGATATAGCTGTTGACACTGAAGATTTGAGTTCTATGATTTGGGAAAAGTGTTGAATATAATTTTTAATTCTCCACTCCCCCCGCTAGGTTTTAGGCGAGCCGTCTAGCCTCTAAAGTTTGGGGTAGTTTTAAAGGATCTGGCATATTGGGAAATGCTAATTCCCAACCATTAGCAAGGGTCAAAACTTTCCCTTCCGCTGTATCCGTTTGCTTCACCACCTCTTCTTCTAAGTCTTTTTTCGCCACATAAACCATTAAATGTCCGGCAGAATTTTTGCTCAACATAACTTTCATGAATCTTCCTCCTCGTCTATATAATCCAGTGACTCTAACTCGTATTTACGACAGCCGACAACAAAGCCGGTGTCGAGAAAATGCACCGCATAAATATAAGCTTTTTGCAAATATGTACCGATACTGACAATGTAGCCAATATCACCTACTTTTGCCAGTACTTTCCCTATCTCCTGACCAGGAAAAGTACCATCATTTTTCAGTAGCTTGCGTACCCTTACCTTTTCACCAATTTCAAAGTGTGGCGGTTGGTTTAACTCTAATTCATCCAATCGCATGGGAATACCTTTGCTCCATTACTAAATTCAATAGTTCTTGGGTGGTGAGGCTGCGTTTTTTCCGGACTGATTCGTTGCGTACTGCTTCTAACACTGCTTGGGTTTCTTGTTGGTTGAGGACAATCCCGTGCTTTTGTAGCAGATTAGACAACAAATGGCGACCTGAATGTTTGCCCACCACTAAACGTCTTTCCCAACCCACTTCTTCTGGAGCGAATGGCTCGTAAGTAGTGGGGTTCTTTAAGATACCGTGGGCATGGATGCCAGATTCATGGGCAAAGGTATTGTCTCCCACGATCGCTTTCCAAGGTGGTACATTACATCCGGAAGCTGCGGCAACTAGTCGAGATAGCTCTAACAAACGGGGTGTATCAATACCCACGTCCATGTGGTAAATGCGCTTGAGTGCCATGACAACTTCTTCTAAAGCTGCATTCCCGGCTCGTTCCCCCAAACCGTTGACAGTTGTATTTACTGATACCGCACCGGCTCTAATACCTGCTAGGGCATTGGCTGTTGCCAAACCAAAGTCATTATGGGTGTGAATCTCCACTGGTATGGATAAATTCATTACCAATCGTTTGATTTTGGCATAAGTAACAAAAGGGTCGAGAATACCTACAGTGTCACAAAAACGGAACCGGGAAGCCCCCCATTCTTGGGCATACATGGCAACATCCTGCAAGAAGTTATCATCAGCCCTGGAAGCATCTTCTCCCCCCACCGCCACCCAAAGACCATGATCTAAAGCAAAGCTGATGCTATCTTTGAGCTGTTGCAGGGTGACTCGCCATTGACCGTGAAACTTGGCAGCAATTTGGATTCCAGAAACGGGGATACAAATATGTACTCGCTTCAGACCGCAAGCCATAGAAGCTTTTATATCAGAAATGACAGCCCGGTTCCAACCGAGCAATTTCGCTTCTAGACCCACATCTGCAATGGCAGCGATCGCCCGTGTTTCTGACGCACCCATGGCCGGAATACCAACTTCCAATTCATGAACGCCAATGGCATCCAAAAACTTGGCGATCGCAACTTTTTCCTGTAAGTTAAATGCCACACCTGCTGCTTGCTCGCCATCCCGCAGTGTAGTGTCATTAATTAGGACTGGATACATATCAAAAATTCCTCGTATGGCATTGGTAATGTTAATGGGTCATGGCATCATTCAAAATGAAAAATCTTTAATTTTTATGGCTAATTTTTCATTCTCTGACCAAACAGTAATCCGTATCAAGCTCCAAAATTAGAATGAGCGAATGAGCGAATGAGCGAAATTTTCCCCCAACTGCATTCTGAATTCTTCATTCACAATTTTTCCCTACTGTTGCCCCTGGATTGATCGATGATGAAACTGATAACTGTTAGCGCAGCTCCGACCCAGGAGGCTAACTGATAACTGAAATGACCAATTACCAATCCCCTAGAACCCATCCGGATGAGATGAAGTTTCCAATGGCAGCAATTAAGAATTATTATTGCCAGTTTCGGGGTTGACATCAATAAACAGCCGGTGACTCATGTAAGTATTCATAACCCCTAAAAATAGTAAGATGCTGAGTCCAGCTAAAAAAGTAGAAATCATGGCGGCTTCCTTTTTTGGTAACGATGGTGTGTAGCAGCAAACTTCAGATTGAGTCTCAATATCTTTGACCTGAAATCAACTAATTTTGGTCTTCTAACCAATCAAAAATCCTTTCTAGTTGTTCTAAAGAAACTAAACCATACTGCCAGAGGAGCATTGGTAAAGGACCATCACTCACTTCCTTTTTCTTCACGGCTACAGCTATGTGTTCACGAGGTAATTCTAGCTCGTGGTGTAAAAAATGGAGAAATTTTGGATCGCTGTGATAGGTTACCATCATAGTAGGTTTAACTTCTGTAGCAAGGAATAATGAATCTGATAATTTTGCTTGTTTTAGGCTTTGTCAATATTCCCTGTCTTCATGGTGAATAAATTAAGAGAATATTCTTCTAAATTAGGCTATATATATTTCCAAGTTGATATTAGTAAAATACAGAGCCTATATCTGATATCATTAGTGTTAGCTACAAATAGCAACAGCTAATTTACCTACTTTTTTATGTGAATTTAATTAACAATATCTTCAGGAAAATTAATCATGTCTGTTTCGTAGGTTCACTCCTCGTGCTATTCTCCTGAAATCATCAAAAATTAAGTGCTGAATCTGGGACAATCAAACCATCCCTCCACTCATAATTTACAATTCATTACAATTGCCAACATTCCCCCAGCCAGTCAATTAATTGTTGGCGACTAGCTGTAAATTGCATGGCTACACTGCGAATCAGAACAGCGTCCATGTCGGTGCTAATTTCTACCCGTAAAGAACCATCAACAGGACACCAACACCTAATATTTAATTCTTTGAGACGATAATAAATTTGCCAGCGATCGCCTGTGGGAATATCAATTACTTGCACCCTGGGAGTTGATGAGTTACAAAGCTGAGACATTACTTATTCCTTATGGTTAACTTGTCGGTCATTCCCATCATGGGTGAGGGTATGTAGCTGTTTTTCTAGGTCTTCAATCCGGGAAATCAAAGAACGAATCACGCTAGCTTCCACATCAGGAAGTTTGCCATGTTCCAAGGGAGAAAGCCGTTCTTGCTGGCGACGGGAAACAATTCGACCAGGAATACCCACCACCGTCGAATCAGCAGGGACATTCCGTAGTACCACAGAACCAGCACCAATCCGGACGCGATCGCCAATTTCCAAATTACCTAAAACCTTTGCTCCTGCTCCCACCACCACATTTTTACCCAGGGTAGGATGGCGCTTACCACTTTCTTTCCCAGTTCCTCCTAGGGTGACACCTTGGTATATCAGGGAATAATCCCCAATTATGGCAGTTTCACCAATGACAACACCCATACCGTGGTCGATAAACACACCCTTACCAATCTCTGCCCCTGGATGAATTTCAATTCCCGTCAGAAACCGGGCTAAATGGGAAATAAAGCGGGGGAAGAAAGTTACCTTACGGAGATATAAATAGTGAGCAAGACGATGCAAGCTGAGTGCATGTAAGCCAGGGTAACAAAATAGCACCTCTAACCAATTACGTGCAGCCGGATCGCGCTCAAAGATAATTTGAAAATCACTCCACATTGGCTGCAAAAAAATACCCAAAAAGGAAGATTTTCCGGTTTCTGTCTTTGCACCAGTCGGCGTTTTTGCTATTGTTGAATTCCTAGTCCGATTTAAGGTTTGTTGCATCGCTACTGTCTGGCGAAAAGAGCAATATGTATTTTTCTGCTTATATCAGGCGACTCCCAAGCAGACAAAGACAGCGATCGCTATTGATTTTATTAAATTTATTAAAGTTGTACTCACCAGCTTCCAACCCCTGTATCACAGGGATTTAAAACTTTCTTTGGGTTAAGGGTACTGGTATTTATTAGGTAGGGTACTAGTATTTATAGGGTTTAGGCTTAGGCATTTATGTACTCAGCACCAAACCCATTACCCATCAACATTTGCATAACATTGAGCAACTTTTTTTTGCATAACTTAATATGTACTCACATCCACGCAAATATTAAGTTTTTTATCTAAAAATTAAGGTTTCTGTATACCCAACTACTATCAATATCTTATTATTTTGTTGGCAAAAAAACAAGTTCTATTATTTTGTTTTTTAGCTATTGTCTGTGTGGGTGAATACGATTCTTAATATTTTCTTTACGATCATGAATGCAAATTGTGCCCACCTTACCCTTATTCACTCCTTCCCTCTGGGCGGGGAAACCCCGCCCCTACTCCTTCCCTCCTACCCTACGGGAAGCCGCTACCGCGTCTACACTCCCTATTTTCAAGCTAGTCCCCCACGGTCAAATCCCACAACCTGCGGATCTGAAAATGCGGGGGTGACTAACTCCTCAAGGGCGCACGCAATGCGCCCCTACTCCGCGCTTTATTTTCATCACTCCTTCCCTCCTTCCCTCCTTCCCTCCTTCCTTCCGGTTACCCATACCTGTCAACTTAAATTAAAAGCTTTTGCAAATCTCGTTTCCAGCCTGTGGCTGGAAACGCGTATTCGGAGGTTCCGCCTCCTTTTATGATGAATTGAGGCACAGCCTCGTCATCTATGCTCCCATGCAGAGCATGGGAGCAATTCACGATAGGGGTTTTATATTCAGTTGACACCAATGGGGATTACCCCGCCCCTACCAGTCAATCATGTGTCCCATTATTGTTTCCAATTGGTATAAATTCGTAATAGAATCAGGGACAATTGATTCAAAATCCAGATGACCAATGGCAGCGAGGTGGCTTAAGTGGGGGAGGATGTCCAGAGTAGAGGTTGGCAAACTCAGGATCGATTTTTAGAACTGCACTCCCAATGGTTATCAGTAATTGGCGAACATCTCCAGGATGAACAAGGAGAAACTCTGGAATATTGGCGGGTGGAAAAAGCGGACTCGGTGATTATTCTACCCATTCAAAACCAACAGTTGATTTTACCACCACCTACTTATCGTCCAGGGTTGGGAGAGAAAACCCTTGATTTTCCTGGTGGAAGGGTTCCAGAAACAGAAAAAGCTGTCACAGTAGTGCCCAAAATTCTCCAGCGAGAATTGGGCATTACACCAGAAACAATTTCCCGGCTGACACCTTTAAATTCTCAAGGTTGGGCTGTTAATAGTTCTTTCTCCAATCAGAAACTATTTGGCTTTGTTGCTCACCTAGAACCCACTGTACAAATTCCTGCAAAATTTATTGGAGGGATGTATCCGATTAATCATGATGGGATCTCATCTTTACTTAATTCATTGATTTGCTTGCAATGTCGAGCTGTGTTACTGGAATGGTGGGTTGGGTTACTCTGAAGAAACACGGGGGAAAGGGATTGAATATCTCGTGTTTCTTCCATTCATAGCGAAGGGATTTAATTCTTACTCCCTTCTCGGTGTAAGATTACTTATCTCCTAAACCTCTCTATCCTCTGTGTTCTCTGCGCCTCTGTGGTTTTTTTATCAGTAATCTTTGGGCGGGATAGGAGTAATTCTTATACCGATTCAATAAATGATTGCAACACATCCCTCGGTAGAGACGTAGCATTGCTACGTCACCGAACAAAAATCTATTTGTCCCATTCTTTTTTCAAATTGGTATTAATTCTATCTTAATGGAGCAAGAGGACTCCCGTTACAGTCGTCAGACTTAACGGGATGATGAATTGCGACCAGTATAAAACTGAGCGCAGCGAATCATTGTTTTGGTTGTTCTTGGTTCTCAACGTAATTTTTTAATTGTTCAACCGTGACACCCCCACAACTAGCTACAAAATACGCACCAGTCCAAAAGTAATGCTTGTTGTAGAAATATTTTTTAGCCAACCAAGGGAACTCTTTACGAATTAATCTACTACTCACTGTTTTGATATTTCCAATCAGTGTTGAGAGTGGTTTATCTGGTTTGTAGTCAATCAATAAGTGTACATGGTCTGGTTCACCGTTGAACTCCAGCAAGGTACAGTCCCATTTTTTTAGGGTATCTGTGATAGGGATAAACCCCGCCCTTTAAGGGCGAGGTATTCGTTATTATTTCTTTTAACCTGTTTAATATTTCTGCATTAATAGCTTTTCTGCGGTACTTCACGACCAAAACAATATGAGCGTTAAGCCTGTAAACAGACCTAAAACCATGATGTTACATATATTGACAAGTGATAGCGGTAAATAGTATATTACCATAATTGTTTCTCAATATTGTATTGATGTTAGATGTACTGAAGGTCAGAATTTACCCAAACAAAGAGCAAGAAATATCCTTAGCTAAAAGCTTTGGATGTTCTCGCTTTGTTTGGAATTTCTACCTCAATAAAACTAATACTCAATACGAAAAAACGGGTAAAGGTATGACCTACTGCCAGATGGCTAAAGACCTTACCCAATTGAAGAAACTAACTGATTATGAATGGTTGCGCTTCCCCACTGCTGCTGTTCTACAACAATCGCTTAAGAATTTGGAATCAGCATTTAAAAACTTTTTTTCTAAACGTGCTGGATTTCCAAAATTCAAGAGTAAGCATGTCTTACAGTCAATCCGATTTCCTGAAAGTTGTTCAATTAAAGATGGTGGATTAAAACTACCTAAGCTTGGCATTGTTAAAGCTAGTCTTTCAAAAAATATTAATGGCAAGATTAAATCTGTAACTGTTGACAAAACAAGTACAGGTAAATATTTCGCTGCAATCTTATTTGAGACAAAAGATTTAACAACTGATAAGAAAGGTAAAATATCAGGGATTGATTTAGGATTAAACAGTCTAGTAACTGTGTTTGATGGTGAAACCTGCTACAAGGTAGACCCCATTAAACCTACTAGGAAATATGCCAAACGACTACGAATTAGGCAGAAAGCTTTATCTCGCAAAGTTAAAGGATCTAAAAATAGGCGTAAAGCAATTAAAGTAGTTGCGTGCATTCACGAAAAAATATCAAACACTCGGCAAGATTTTCTCCATAAACTCTCACGAAAGTTAGTTGACGAAAACCAAGTCATAGTAGCTGAAAACCTTTGTGTTAAAGGATTAGCACGTACCAATTTAGCCAAGTCAATACATGACGCTGGTTTTGGTATGCTACTTAATTTCATTAGCTACAAACTAGAGAGAGAGGGAGGCAAATTCATCCAAGTTGACAGATTCTTTCCCAGTACAAAGCTTTGTTATTGTTGCGGATATAAGAATGATTTGCTGAATTTAAGTATCCGTGAGTGGATTTGTCCAAGTTGTCAAACAACCCATGACAGAGATGAAAATGCTTCACGAAACTTGAGGGCAGAAGGGATAAGAATACTGTCAACAAATACGGTAGGACATACCGAATTTCAAGCTTGTGGAGAAACAGTAAGACTTGTTGGTACTTGTATCAACAAGCGTGTTTCTGAGAAGCAAGAATCTCCCGCTACACCGCTTTGCGGTTAGCGGTGAGAGTGTCAATAATCCCAATCATCACGATTAAATATCCCCAACACGGGAGCTAAAATGAACCCAGCTACAAAACCGCCAATGTGTGCCCAGTAAGCTACTCCTCCGGTTTCCATACCTAAATTAGCAGTAGCTTGTAAGCTCATCACCCCAGAAACAATATTTTGGATAAAGAAAAACCCTATAAGTATCAGAGCCGGTATTCTTACCGTGGTGATAAAAAAACCTAAGATGGCTAAAGTAACAACCTTGGCTTGGGGAAAACGAATGGCATAAGCTCCTAATACCCCAGAAATTGCTCCACTTGCTCCCAAGGAAGGAATGGCAGAATTCATGCCAATAAACCACTGACATAAACCTGCAAATACTCCACAAGTTAAATAAAAAATTAAATATTTTACGTGACCTAATTTATCTTCAATATTGTTGCCGAATACCCAGAGAAATAACATATTTGAGATTAAGTGCCACCAACCACCATGTAAGAATTGTGAGGTGATTAAAGTTGCCCACTCTGGTACTTGTTGACCCACTGCTATACCCTGAAAGCTAGCACTGAGTTCCCTTGGTACTACTGCATACAGTTGAAAAAATTGCTGTAGTTCTGTACTTGACAGACTCGTCTCATGTAAAAAAACAAAAATATTAATTCCAATTAACCCATAGGTTAAATATGGAGTGATACGTGTGGGGTTTTCGTCATAAAGGGGAAACACTAGTTTTGTTCCTAATTAATTGCATTATTTGCAATATAGCTTGCTTAGGCAGAATTCTGGAAGCAGGAGGGGAGGAGGGAAGGAGTGAGGGAGTGAGGGAGTGAGGGAGTGTAGACGCGATAGCGGCTTCCCGCAGGGTAGGAGTGAGGGAGTGATGGAGTGTAGACGCGATAGCGGCTTCCCGCAGGGTAGGAGTGAGGGAGTGAAGGAGATAACTGATAACTGTTAACTGTTAACTGATTCTTCTTTAAATAATCCCAACAGTGGTGCTAAAATTGCTCCAAAGATAAATCCACCTGCATGTGCCCAATAAGCTATCCCACCACTCTCCATGCCAATATTAGTAGGTGTTTCTAAACTAACTAAACCGTAAAATGCTTGTTGGATAAACCAAAATCCCAGAAACAAAAAGGCTGGAACCCGAAAGGTAGGAAATAAGATTCCCAAGGGTACGACAACAACAATTTCTGCTTGGGGGAAGCGAAGAATATATGCACCCATAATACCAGCGATCGCACCACTGGCACCTAAGGAGGGAATTGCTGAATCCTGGGAAAAGAACCACTGAGCTAAAGCGGCTAAAGCACCACAGGCTAAATAAAATAGCAAATACTTACCACGCCCTAATTTTTCTTCAATATTATTGCCAAAAATCCATAAAAACAACATATTCCCAACTAGATGTAATAATCCACCGTGGAGGAATTGGGAGGTAATCAAAGTTGCCCATTCTGGAATTGGCTGGTTAACTGCTACCCCGGCAAAGCTGAGGCTGAGTTCTCGCGGTACCACTGCAAATAGATGAAAAAAGCCGTTTAAGGCTGGAGGTGCTAAACTCGCTTCGTAAATGAAAACCAGGATGTTAGCTGCAATCAGTCCATAGGTGACATAAGGGGTGATTTTGATGGGATTATCGTCTCGAAGGGGAACCACGGCTATTTTTCCTGATTTTTTAGTACCACACCCACAATATCTAATTTTGCCCTAGTTTATTTTCTCCTATAGGCGGATTTTGCATTTGGCATTAGTAATTAGTAAATATTGACGTTCTCCCCATGGATAAATCCTGGGGGATTCTTGGTTCAACGATGCTCCTTAAAACTAGAAGGATTCAGGCTCGCCAAATCGACCCCTCACCGAACAATCCTACCTATAGGTGGAGCTGTCCAGCTATGGCAACTAGCCCCAGTGGGATATATCTCCCCAAGCTTGAATTCCCGTGCGCCCCACGGTACTCAATCTCAAAATATTGGTTCACTGGTGTTCGGTACTCTCTCGAGTCCATGCGTTTTGAAAAGGTTATTCGCTCCTTTGCTGCTAACATCGCTTTACGTCGTAATTTAATCTGGCAGTACCGACGGATTCCTGCCTGTGCTAGACCAGTTAATTTATATTCTACCAGAAAAGGACGGACAATGAATTGTCCGACGGGCTTATCCCCATAAATTGAATTTAGGGGCTTGCGCCCTCTGATTCTCGGTCAATCGTCGCCTATTTTTCTATGTTTCTGGGTTATTGACAAACAACTGTATATCACCATACATCACCTAGGGCGGGATCGATTAACATGACAACCAGCCTGCTTTTGATAAACCCGTTCAGCATTTATAGTTTCATATTTTTTAACTGCTGATATCACTCCACATTAGAGATTAAGAGATACAACCGAATGAATATCACCCATATAAACCCTACAAGAACCCAGCGTATAGATCAAATTATTAGAAAGCGAAAAGCCTTTAGCGCCAAACTGCAACGAGATAAAGCCAATTTAGAAGCTCGCAAACTGGCTCTTGTCAATCTCAAAAAACACCGCGAGGATTTACTTGCTAGGGGAATTGATTCTAATTCTGCTGTCCGTTTGGGTGAAATAGATTTTAGTTTACTACCAAAGATTGATACCCTAGTAGCTTCGTTGCAACAATTGTATAATCGTTCCACCCGCGACACTATTAATATTGCTGTGGTTGGCTATGCCCGCCAAGGAAAAAGTCGCTTGTTACGCAGCCTTACGGGGCTAAAAAATACTGTAATTCCCGATGGCGGTGATGGTTATTGTACTGGTACTCTGAGTAAAATCCGCCACGAACCAGGATTGCCAGAAGCTAAAGCTAAAGTACAATTTTACTCCTGGCAAGATTTCCGGGGACAGGTTCTCAGCCCCTACTATGAAACACTGGGTTTGGAAACTGTACCCATGAGTTTGGATGATTTTGCCCAGTATCCCCCATCCCCTTTACCCATCGATCGCCGGGATAGTGCGATTGATAAGGCCCGTTACGGACATTTACGGAAAGATTATTTTTCTAATGTGCAAAAATATCGCCATCTTCTGGGTCAATCATCTGTGGAAATTGGTGAGGGACAAATTCGGGAATATGTCACCCAAGATACTAAGGATGGTAGTGGGGAAAAGATTGTCAATTATTTGGCGGTGAAAGAGGTGGAGGTGTCTTGTCCTTTCCCTGCGGAGGATATTGGCAAGATTATGTTAATTGATTTACCAGGATTGGGAGATACCAACCTAATTGATGCCGATCGCCTGATGAATACCCTCCACCATGAAGCGGATTTTGTCCTGTTTGTCCGTCGTCCTGAAGCCAATGCTGTCTGGGGAGAAGCACATATCAAACTATATCAAAAGGCACGGGATGCTTTAGGGGAATTACCCTTACATGAATGCTCATTCATGGTATTAAATCGAACTCAAAATGGAGCAGAGGGGGGAGATAATACTTACCGTTGTCAAACCCTACAAGGGGAATTAAAACAAACACCAATTCGGGTAGAACGATGTGCGATCGCTGATTGTTCTAATCCAGAGGAAGCTAATTCCCAAATCCTGGAACCCATTCTCAACTATCTGGTAGACAATATAGAGTATATTGACAGCAAATATGCCCATTCTTGCCAAAAACAAATCGATCGCCTGCAAAAGGACATTGATGGGGAATTAGCCAAAGCCGAAAAAGCCCTAGCTCATTATAGTGATAGCGATTTACTATTCGAGCAGTTGTTTGAGGGATTTTGGCAAAAACTCACCAACGACTTAGAAAACCTATTGACCCACTTCTCCCACCATCGTCAAGATCGCGATCGCGAATTTGAAGAACGGATTCAGTCAGCGATCGCCAATTGTCGCCAGGATACGGGGATTCCCGAAACCCCAGAGGAGATTATTGAACGTCGCAATCTGTTTGGTTCCTACACCACAGCATACAACGAATTTTTACATGAAATTCGCACCCATTTCTTACAACATTTTCTCTCCTTAGATATGGGGATGCAGGATTCAATAGAAACACGGAAAATTTTAGTATCAAAAGTGTTTGCAAACCACTTAGGAGAACTAGCCGACGGTGAAGGTTCCCAATTACTAAAAGCGATCGCCACCCATTTACCAGAAAATGCTACTACCCTGAAAAATGCCTTTGGAGCGATCGCAGATTTTAACGTTTCTGGGGCGGGGAGAATCCAGCGACAAATCCGGGAAAATCTCAACAAACTCAGACCGGATAATAACTTTATGAGCTTTGCAGAGGTGGCTAGCGATGTCCTTGCGGTGGATGCACCCCAGCCTACCCAGGAAGAATTAATTTTAGCGGCTCTACAAAAACTACATAAGGAAGCGGCTGATAAGGCAGAGTCAGCCTTAAATACGGTTATTTGTGAACCTAGTATAGATGCTTACTACATGGTAGAAGAATTTGTCGATCGCATACTCCGTACCCAAGGAGTGCAACTGGAGTGGCGTATATTTCTGCGGAAAGTATCTTCCCAAGTTTGGCCTGAATTTAAAGAAATGGAAAAGCGCCTGCAACAACAACAAATTTGGCAACTATTAGTCAACCGAGCCAAGGAAGTAAATGAATTACAGGACAAACAATTGATGAATTAAAATAATTCGTAATGATTCCCTTCGGTGGAGTAGAATTATCTATCCTCTGTGTTCTCTGTGCCTCTGCGGTTTTTTTTATCGGTAATCTTTGGGCGAGATGGGAGTATTTCTTACCCTGCTCCCTGTCTTCTACCCCTTGTCATAATTGTTGGGAGCATCCCAATTTTTCAAAAATATGCCGTAGTGGGAGCATCTTGCTCCCTTGATATACCAAGCGGGCAAGATGCCCCCACTACAAATTTAAACATTTGGGATGCTCCCTAATTGTTCAAATCCACTGATTTACCTGCACAGATGAGATGATAAATTTCCTGCATTTCCAAAGTGGTATGTTCTTTGGTGAGGAATCTAAATGCAGAAGTTGCAAGATATTCCGACTGTTGTTCAAAAGCCAACCACAGACGATTTTCAGCTTCTGCAACTTGACCAGTGGTGTTAGAACCAGCGAAAATATCTACTACTAAATCCCCAGGCTCTGTGAGAAAACGGATAAAGAACTCAGGAAGTTTGGCTGGGAACCTGGCGGGGTGCTGCTTCACCCCAACAGCCTTACAACCATTCAGATATTGACTGTTAGATTCGGTATGAGAAATTTGCAACAGGTTAGAGGGAATCGCTCCCCCATTATCTTTAGCAAAGGCTTTACCAATGTCATGACCAGAAGGACGTAATTTTGGTGTATAAAACTTATCTGGGTCTGCCAGTAATTTTTTCATGCGATCGCTGTATGGTGCAAGCACTTTTGTGACGTCAGCCTTGGGAAACTCTGTCTTACTGAACCACCACACAGTATTCACCGCATCTTTAGCCCGCATTTTTCGCTTATTCACCCATTCAATGGGACTGGGTAGTTTAGAGGGGTTGTACCAATAAAAGTCTTCAGCCAGGAAAAAACCAATGCGATCGCAAAAGTGTATAGGTACTCGATAATTATATAAACTGCGAACGGGCACCCCTTTTTGATAAGCTCCACCCAAATCCACCACAAAACTGCCATCATCCCGTAATTTTTGGTAAACGATTGTGGCAAATTCGGCGAGCCAATCTACATACTCGTGCTGTTCTTTGTTGCCGTATTCTTTTTTCCGTTGTAGGGCAAAGGGAGGACTGGTGATAACTAAGTTAACGCTATTATCTGGTAATTTTTGTAATAGTTCGCGGGAATCGCCACAGTAGGCAGATCCTTGGTGAGTGGAATAAGCAGGTTTTATGTTTGGTAAACGCACGATTGGATGGCATCTCCATATTTAATTTTTGGCGTTGCTGATCGAAAGTATGAATTTGTCTCACGCAAAGTCGCATTAGACGCGGAGCGGCTTCCCGAAGGGTAGACGCAAAGAATGGTTGTTTATTCATGTCCAAAAATACGGCACTCTCACATCAAATTCTAGAAAACTGCCTAACATCTCCTCAGTAGAAAGAGTCAGAGGAGTTATCCAATTTTAAAAAAAGAATGGGACAGATTAATAGATGAGTAGGCTCATAACTTGCACCAATTTCGTGTAGCCCACATTCTCACCTTGAAATAAATTTCAAGGCTAGCGATGAGCGTAGCCGAATCGCTAATAAACCAAGCACGTTGTACGCCGAAGGCGTTCCCGTAGGGTAACGCGCTGTTAACGAAGCTTGTCCGTAGGACATAAATCTTTTCCAGTCTGATTTATCAGACTTTGTCTGTGAGCCTGGGAATTTATTCCTAGGCGGACATTTGGGCTAATTGAGAATAGTGCAAGTTACGAGTAGGGGCACGGCACCAGTAAGATAATTTTATATACCAAAAGATTGTGGATGCCGTGCCCTTACGAATCATGTATGTGTCGCAAACATTATTTGAATCAGAGAAAATGTCAAAGCTGTTTTACAAGTAACTTATACCAAGTTGCGTTCTATCATAGTAGTTCGAGTCAATGAGATTGCTTCCTTACGTCGCAATGACTGGGTACTATCTTTGAATGCAACTTAGTATTACACCAGTTTAGTTGTAGCGACTGTCTTGATTGTCAAGTGATTATATGCACAAGAAATTCCCCTGACTCATCCACATAACCAGGGGATTCATAGCAAGCAAGGTTTTACCTTAATTGAGAATTCAGTTTTATGAGGGGTTTTTTCAGCTCGCAAAGTTGTCATTCGCTTTTTACTGCATCGATTTGACAGTTAAAAACGATCTCCACTTTCTAACTAACCAAGTCTCACTTTAGCTATACTCTGCACTGACGGTATCTAATGCGATAACCTATTGTCTTAACATTGGCTATACTTT
This sequence comes from Calothrix sp. MO_192.B10, assembly GCA_030065055.1. Taxonomy (GTDB): domain Bacteria; phylum Cyanobacteriota; class Cyanobacteriia; order Cyanobacteriales; family Nostocaceae; genus Calothrix_A. The sequence continues at coordinate 15,104 of JASJDS010000100.1, read as the reverse complement.
CTCCTGAAGCAGTCATGGAGGTATTCACGCGCATATTCACGTTTCTACCACAACGTGTCCATGGTATTAGGCTTACTCTATCTGGAATCGAGTAGTTGCTTTCACCAGGTATCATTCTAGTCAAACCATGTCTCGGTATACCATCGACAAAGTACCGTGCTCTGAGTCTTCCTTGTGTTTTTGGAGCAACATAGCCTTGATAACGAGCATCTAAGAAGGTAATTTGATAGCCTCGAGGTACTCTAATCGGAAACATTAACTTACAGGTTTTATGTCTTTCTCTGATATTACGTGCGTTGGCAACATAACGGCGAAATCGAAACGTTAATACTTGACCACTGGGATTGACCATCACCCTAGTAAAACGACGTGGACAACCGCTACCAGTGTAACGAGCACCAACTATTCTTGGTTGTGCAAGAGCAGGTGCAACCGAAGCAGCTAACAGTGTAGCTGTAGCCAGAAAAACTTTGACAAAATTAATTGATGTTTTCCGGAAATTTGTCATATTCATACTGACCTCCCTTCTTGAGATGATTGATTTACATTAAGAAGGAGAATATTGAAACAACTAGTAAGTTAATTGAGTGTTTCTCGATATTAAGAAACGCAGATTTAATAACTTGCAATTTTGATTTAGCTTGGAATGGTGCCGTACTCGCGTCTAAAGGCACCCTACTTTTGTGTTTTATTTAATCCACATTCTGAAAGAGATATACTTTGGCTCTTTAAAATTGGACTTCCTAAATCATTAGTTATGGTAAATTTGAACGCAGAGCAATCTTATTTGCAGTGTCTTCAGCCAAGATTAATCACCATTCGCTTAACTCTAGCGATACTTTGACCTATCGCAGTTATGGAAGTCTAACTTTAGCTACTAATCGCACTTACGGTTTTCCGTAATTAGACTGTAAATTTTAGTTAAGAAGAATGGTAGGTTGGGTTGAGCGATAGGGAAACCCAACAAACCTTTGATAATGTTGGGTTGCGTTCCTTAAACCTGATAACTTGCACCAATGTCGTGTAGCCCACATTCCCACCTTGAAATAAATTTCAAGGCTAATAAACCAAGCACGTTGAAACGCGCTCTCCTGTCTTTTCCAGTCTGATTTATCAGACTTTGTCTGTGAGCCTGGGAATTTATTCCTAGGCGGACATTTGGGCTAGTTGAGAATGCTGCAAGTTATGAGTTATATTAAGTCGGGATGATTACTTATAATAAAATCGCTAGTTGTAGGTTGGGTTGAGGAACGAAAACTAACACAATCAGCCTTTTGTTGGGTTTCACTTCGTTCTACCCAACCTACATTTAATTATAAGTGTTTAACCAGACATGATATGAAACGCCACTGTTTCTTCCACCACAGTAGTGACAAATTCTCGTGGGTTGGTGGTCATTTCAGTTATCAGAATGGTAGGTTGGGTTGAGCGATAGGGAAACCCAACATTACCAAAGGTTTGTTGGGTTGCGTTCCTTAACCCAACCTACGCCAGTTTTAGTGTTTAGCCTTAAGTACACTGTATTTATATATAACTCACTTCAACTGCGCCTCAGCGTTAAAAAATTGACGACACAAACCTTGAGTTAATAACACCGTTGTCAATAAATTAGCAACTGCCATCATAAATAACAACACAATTTGGTAAGATGCGGCTGATGATGCAGCTTGTAAAGGCACTTGCTCTTGATCCACACCACTGAGTAAAATACCACTCATAAATCCGGGGATAATAAATATACCAGCAACTGCCATTTGATTAATACTAGGAATTAAAGCTGCGCGTATGGCTTCTTGACGATAATTAGCAATTGCTTGTTGGGGAGTAGCGCCCAAACTCAAATGGGTTTCGATTTCCCACTGACTAGCATTAACCGTTTTTACTAATCTTTCCCCTGCGATCGCAGCACCATTCATGGCACTACTCAATACCATTCCTCCCAATGGTACAACATACTGGGGCGCGTACCACGGTTCTGGTTGAATAATCAGGAAATTTACATACAGCAGTACCACAGAAGTACTGGTAAACATGGATATCCATAGTAAAGGCAAAAGCAGAGGGATTTTCTTACTGATGCCATTTCGGGTAACAATCGCAGATACTGTCAACATTACTGCTAAAATCCCCACAACTGCCCAAATGTTGTTCAGTGCAAAAATGAAATCTAGGATATATCCCAGTATTAACAATTGGACAATACTTCTACCCGCAGCCGTGGCAAATTTGAACTCTAACCCAATTTTTTGCCATGCTGATAAAGCGATCGCTATACCCAATAATGCCACTAAAATGCCTAAATCTACGGGATCTAAGTCAACTAATTCTGACATAGATTGTTTACCTCCTGGGGTTTATCCTGATTCACCATCAAACATTACGGGAACTTTAACTACAGATATGAGAATCTAGGTTGGTACATATCATTTTTTCATTCCTGAATATAGTATGGTAGTTTTTTTTGATTCCATCTCTCAGTAAACACTTTGTTTAATCCTTATCAATAAATCAAATCACAACTCATGATTCAAAGCATCAATTCAATACCAGCGTTTGATATTAAACAACAATATTCCACCATTGAACAGGAAGTAAGTGCTGCGGTGTTAGAAGTTTTGGCTTCCGGTGGCTACATTGGTGGCCCTGCTGTTGCAGGTTTGGAACAACAGCTTGCTGCTTACATTGGTGTAAACGAATGTATTGCTTGTAACTCTGGTACTGATGCCTTATATTTAGCCCTACGAGCTTATGGGATTGGGGTGGGGGATGAAGTAATTACCACACCTTTTACCTTTATCGCCACATCGGAAGTTATCAGTGCTGTGGGTGCAAAACCCGTATTTGTAGACATTGATACAACTACTTTCAATTTAGATTTGCAGCAAGTCGCAGCAGCAATTACCCCCCAAACCAAGGCAATTATCCCCGTCCATTTGTTTGGACAACCAGTAAATATGACTGAGTTGATGGGTATCGCCACAGCTCACAATTTAGTAGTGATTGAAGACTGCGCCCAATCTACAGGGGCAACTTGGGGAGAAAATCGGGTAGGTAGTATTGGGCATATAGGTTGTTTTAGTTTTTACCCAACTAAGAATTTAGGTGGTTGTGGTGATGGTGGAGCCATAACTACCAATGATGCAGAAATTGCAGCAAAAGTGAGGGTACTCAAGAATCATGGACAAGTAAATCGCTACCATTACGAAGAAATAGGAGTTAACAGCCGCTTGGATGCCATTCAAGCGGCTATTTTGCAAATTAAGCTGCGTTATCTAGATATTTGGAACCAAAAACGACAAGCGATCGCATTTCGGTACGCAGAATTTTTGAGTCATTTACCCAATATCATCACACCCCAGGAATTACCGGGGGGTAAGGGTGTGTGGAATCAATACACCATTCGCGTACTCCCAGAGAAACGGGACTGGATTCGGGAGGAATTAAAAGCACGGGGGGTAAATACTATGGTTTACTATCCCCATCCCCTGCACTTACAGCCTGTTTACCAAAATCTTGGCTATCAATCAGGACAATTACCTGTATCAGAAGCAGTGTGCAATCAAGTTTTATCTTTACCCATGTTCCCAGAATTATCTCTAGAACAGCAGGAGCAAGTTGTTTATAGTTTGAAAGATTGTTAGTTGTTGGTTGTTAGTTGTTAGTTGTTAGTTGTTGGTTGTTAGTTGTTGGTTATTAGTTGTTGGTTGTTAGTTGATAGTTTTCTATCACTCCTTCCTTCACTCCTTCCCTCCTTCCCTCCTTCACTCCCTCACTCACTCTCCACACTTCCCACGCTAATTTCTGGAATACAAAAGAAGTTTCTTGTATCAAAGCATATCCATTGCTTTATGTGAGACTAACTCCTCTTGGGCGCAACCATTGCGCCCCTACTTCTAATTCCTAACTATTCAACAATGGCTAAATATAGAGATAAACTCCCCCAATTATCGAATGATTTATTTCTGATAGATGGTGGGCTGGAAACCACCCTTGCCTTTCGTCAAGGGCTAGATTTACCTGAATTCGCTGCTTTTGATTTATTGAAAAATGATACTGGCTACCAAGTTTTACAGAAATACTTCCGCACCTATCAAGGTATGGTGGGAGCGTGAGAACCCCTACGCTGTCTTCGAGGGGATGAAAGGGGACTCAAGGGGATTTATCCCCAAGTTTCTGATATAATGATACTGGTGCTAAAGCGCAATATAGTATTACCGGGTAACTCAACCCCATCATGGATCGTCGAGACAAATATCACCCTAGAAATCAGTAAAGGTGACGCGACCTGCACGATAAAGCCTAAAAAAGGTAGAGAAATTGTTCATACAAGAATTTAGACCCGTTTGGGGAGGGGCACTTCCTAAACGCTAAACAAAATGCCTGTGGAGGTGGTCTGACGGGGGCAAAAAACATAGGTTATTTGTCTAGTTAAGAGCCTAAGAGCCAGGAAGAAAATGTGGAGTAGCATGAGTTCACTCTGCTACGGAACAACATTTTTGAATCCCCTTCGTTTCAACAAGGGGAGTATGTCAAATGATATTCGTCAGGAATACGAAACTGAACAAAGCAAAATGCCCATTAGTGGTTGCATTGGTCCCCGTGGTGATGGTTACATTGCTGACAATGCAATGACAGCAGATTATCACCTTCCCCAAATTAAAACCTTCCGCGATGCCGATGCAGATGTGGTGACAGCCGTTACCATGAACTATGTGGAAGAAGCCATTGGTATTACCCATGCCGCCCAATCTGTAGGAATGCCCGTAGTGATTTCCTTTACCGTAGAAACAGATGGTAAACTACCTACAGGTCAAAGTTTACCAGATGCGATCGCTCAAGTGGATAGAGACACCAACCATGGTCCTGTATACTACGCAATCAACTGTGCCCACCCAAACCACTTTGCAGATATACTTACCCCTGGGGAATCTTGGTTAGAGAGGATTCGCAGTATCCGTGCCAATGCATCCATCAAAAGCCATGAGGAATTAAATGAGTCGGAAACCCTCGATGATGGAAATCCGGAAGAACTAGGCAATCAATACCTGGAATTGAAACAAAAATTAAAGAATTTGAATGTGTTGGGGGGTTGCTGTGGTACTGATGAACGCCATGTAGAAGCCATTTGTAAAGCCAGCTTACCAGTGTTTTGGGCATATTTATCTAATGCAGGAAAGCTATGAGTATAATCAGTTACTTTATATATGACGAACATCTAGAAGAACTGAAAAAGAAGGGTTTGATATGAGCGGAAAGCACAAATTTTCCCAATTAACCAAAGACTTTTCAGCAGAACAGAAGACAAATGATGAAATTGCTTTTACTGAAGAATATGTGGACGATACAACCATACACCGTTATCGAGTTATACGGATGTGGGAGCAAGATTTGAGTTTATTTCTGAATAATTCACCATTATTACCCCTAGCAACTTTGTGTCAAACTGATTCCCCACAAAATTTATTGTCCCAAGTTGCTCAAGAAATCGCTAAAATTTCTGATAGGGTAATGAGACAAAATACAGCAGCGTACACTGAAATTTTAGCTGGTTTGAGGTTTGAAAAGGGTTTAATTCGTCGGATGTTAAGGGAGGATATGATGCAAGAATCAGTTATTTATCAAGATATTTTACAGAAGGGTGAGCAGAAGGAAGCTTTTCGCTTCTTTAATCGACTGTTAAATCGACGCTTCGGTGAGATAGATTCATCAATTATTGAGCGTATCCGAGTATTATCTACCGAACAGTTAGAAGTATTGGGAGAAGATTTTCTCAGTTTTTCCAGTGTATCCGATTTAATTGCTTGGCTGGAGCAGAATGTAAGCAGTTAAGGGGCGTTGCTGAATTGGAATATGAACTCGAAAAATCAGGTATAGCGCTACGCGCAAGTAAAAAGTAAAAAGTGGACTGCTTATAGGTTTGCTTCCCTCAAGGATGTCCTAACCTAAATGCGTAGTGCTATATCTTAAACTCATCTTCTCTGCGCCTCTGCGCCTGGAGCGTGAGACAAATTCATATCTTTCAGCAACGCCAGAAAATCCCTTATTGCTTTAAACTTTTGTATTAGCTAAAGCCAAATCAAATTTTAGAAGCATTCAACTCAATTACATTACGCAACCGAGAAATAACAAAAGGCTTATCCAAATAAGATAATAAAGCACCAGCTTTTGGTCCCCGTTCCTTACCTACAAAGGACAAATATATGGCTTGAAAGGCACCAGCAGGTTTAATTTCTAACTCTTTTGATGTAGAAAATAGAGTTGTTTGTAACTCTTCGCCATCCCAATTTTCTACTTTCTCCAGATTTTCGGCTAATTTTTCCAGATAAGAAACCTGTTCTGGAGATAAATCTTGAGCTTTATCTGGAACTTGCTCTAGATAAATCACCAACTTTTCTTCTTCATCTGCATAATCTTGCAGCCACTTTTGAGCCGCAGCAATCCGTTGATTGATTATGTGCCAATCAAACTCACTTAAAGGTTGAGGACTACGCTTGGCTATTTCTTCTTTAATATCAAGGTGGGGAATCTGTAATAAAGAAATTAAGGTACTGAAATCAAAGGAATTGTAAGGTTTAATTTCATCCCCAATCTGGGCATAAAATAAAGGCATCAAATCCTTAGTTAATTTGGCACTATCACCTTGAATTTCAGGACTATTTGCATACTTATCAACTAACGTATCGTAGTCCCGTAACAAGCGAGTAATGGTTTCATAATTGGGAGCAAAGTTGATAACCGTGCGCGGTTGGGTACGCAACATTAAAAAGCGCAATAACTCAGGGGGAAGTAGTGATGCAATTTCCTTGGCACTGGAACCAACACCCTTAGAAGAACTCATTTTAGTACCATTCACCAAAATAAATTCATAACGAGAGTGGAATGGTGGTTGTTTTTTTAACACTTTACGACAGATAGCATTTGCTACATCCCTAGAACCACCTTTCTGAGAGTGGTCTTTTCCAGCCATCTCAATGGTTACACCCAATACATCCCACTTAGCTACCCATTCTACCTTCCAGGGCAACTTCCCATTACCATCAAAGGGAGAAACCCAACCAGAATGGCCACAACCTTCTACCCAGTTAGTAGCATCCGGTTTACAAGTATAAAATACTTCTGAGCCATTGTAGTCTGTCACAACTGTGGTGGCTATTTTCCCGCACTTTTCACAAACAACTTGGAAAGGATACCAGTTATCAGGACGTTCTGCCTTACTTACCTCTTTATAAGCTTCTCTGACTAAGTGAGCATTGTTGAGGAAAGTATCAATGTAGCTGTTCAGTTTTCCAGAACGATATAAATCTCGCAGGTAGTAAACTTCTGGTTTGACTCCCAAATACTCAAAAACTTCCAGAAATTCTCCCATGAAATATTTAGCGTAATCGCTGGCTGTATCCTCTGGAGAAGGGACATTACACAGGGGGAAACCAAGATAGGGAGAAAATTTTTCTTGATTTAGGTACTTGGGGACGGTATCAAGTGCGTCATAGTCATCCACACCATACAAAAATTTTACGGGCTTACCTGCGTGTTTCAAGGCACGGTAAATCACATCATGTATCACGACACCCCGCAACGATCCTACGTGTACTCTTCCTGAGGGGGTTTTTGAATCATTAACTATTTCGTGACCTTTTGCATCAGCAGCGATTTTGTCAGCCCAAAACATTTTTTAACATCTATACTTTACAGTCTTTTTATTTTAACTCCATGGTTGATGGCAATCGATTATCAGTTCGGAGTGGAGGAGGGAAGGAGTGAAGGAGGGAAGGAGTGAAGGAGGGAAGGAGTGAAGGAGGGAAGGAGGGAAGGAGTGAAGGAGGGAAGGAGTAGGGGCGCATTGCGTGCGCCCTAGAAGAGTTAGGTGAGCATTGCCCACCCTACTGTTATTTACTAGGCGATGATATTGGGCTTATTAGCAGTTTCCAGTGCTTCTACTAAACTACGTACCGCTGCAATCATTGCCACTTCACTGTTGAGTTGGTTAATGGCAGAACCCACACCCACACCAGCTGCACCAGCTGCGATCGCTAAAGGTGCTGTGACACTAGATATACCAGAGGCACACAGCACAGGTATTGACACTGCACGGCTAATCTCATAAGCTGCGGCTAGGGTGGGAGATGCTTTCTCAATTAATCCCAAGGTTCCAGAGTGACTAGGTTGGCTACTAGTACCACCTTCGGTTTGGATAATATCAGCACCAGCTTTCACCAATTCTTCAGCTAACTGCACTTGCTTGTCTAAGCTGAGAATGTGAGGAACGGTAACAGAAAGACAAATATCAGGAAGCAAAGCGCGGGTTTGTTCAGTCAAGGCTAAAACTTCATCTGCCTCAAACTTCCGTCCTTGGTCATAGAAACTATCAAAGTTACCAATTTCAATTAAGTCAGCACCGGCGGCTACTGCTGGTAAGAATTTCTCTGGCTCTACTGCTGAAACACAAACAGGAATATCTGTCAAGCCTTTAGTTAATTGGACTAAGCTTGGTTCCGCCGCGATATCTACAAAGGTAGCACCACCGTGATGTGCAGCGGTGACGGTGGCGGCGACACTTTGAGCATCGAAGTTATTCAAGCCGCTAATTACTTTCAGAACTTGGCGGTTGTTAAATGCACTGATGAGTGCGGGAGGCATGGTCATAGTTTTGATTTTGAAGCTACGCAAATTAGGATTATTCTACCGCCACAGGGGAACTGAATTTTAGATTTTGGATTTTAGATTTGGGATTGAATCTCCATCACTCCATCAATCCGGGCGGGGAAACCCCGCCCCTACTCCTAACTCCTTGTACCCCCTCACTTACCCAATACTTTCACCAAGCCAATCCCACCAAAATACAGTCCTAATACTGCTCCAGCTAACAGGCTTTGGGTGAGGGGATCGGTGGAAGGGGTGAGTATAGCTCCTAAAACTACTGCTCCTAGAATAATGTAACGCCAACCGGAAATCATGGTTTGGGAAGAAACTATACCCAAGGAGCCTAGTAATAGTTGAATAATGGGGATTTGAAAGGCTAAACCCGTACTGAAAAGCAGCAACAGCACAAATTCAAAGTATTTATCAATAGACCATGATTGCTCTACTACCCCTGTACCATAGTTAATGAAGAACTTTAAAGCGGCGGGAATAAGTAACAGGTAGGCAAATATTAAACCACCAAAGAAGAGAACACTAGAACCCAACACAATTGGCCCTAAAAAGCTACGTTCCCGGCGAGTCAGTCCAGGGAGGACAAATTGGATAATTTGGTACAGTATGAAGGGGCTAGCAAGCAATAAACCACTGTATCCAGCTACCTTCACAGACACAAAGAAATATTCCCCTGGTGCTAGTTGGAGAAATTTAACTCCCTGTGCTGGTATTTCCAATAACTGGACGATGGGCTTGACGGCGATGAAACAGCCAATAGCAGCTACAATTACAGCAATCAGAGCATAGAAAATCCGCATCCGCAGCTCTTCTAAATGCTCAAACATAGACATTTCCACCTCACCCGGCAATTCATCCAGGGGGTCATTGTCTACATAATTGTCTTCTTCTAGGTCAATGGCTGTATCTATGTCTGGTGAAGGTGGCATGGGTTAGCTAGTAGGCATCACTTCTTAGACTATTTTATCTGGGTAATACCATTTCTTGATAAAGATGTGCCAAATTTAGCCTACGTGGTTGCCGCGCTACGCTCCCAAGGCTTTGCTCCTATAGCCTCACTCTTCTAGAGTGAGGGAAATATAGCGCGGCCTCATACAGAATTGGTATAAGTCGCTGTCAGGGAATTTTGTGGTTAAGTTCCTAATTTTTTTCCGGTTAGAACCGGATTTTATTTGTATAAGTTAGTAGAGCAGAAATTTATATGGTAAGCAACCCCATCTTTTTTGAGGATGGGATTAACAAAATTTGTATTATTTAATATTAACTCAATCCTAATAATACAGCGATCGCCACCAAGGTTAGTGCATAATTGAAGGGCTACAACGATAATATATCAAAAATCAATTTTCTGTTCTCTTCCTTTTGCCATATATTATGCCACTGGTGGTTAATTTTGTTCAAAATGCATCTACAAACCATTAATTGTCAATTCTAGGAGTTATAAACGATGGATGGGAAAATTTATCTAGGATGGGTAACTTTACCCATGTTGGTATTAAGTCTCGCCAATAGTTTTTTTTTCTGTGCTCAATTCTTGAAAAGTGATGTTTCCGGGGAACTACTTGGGGGTGAACGCACCAATTTTAATCTTATAGCCCAGCAATCACAACACTGGCAAACTGGCCAAATAGCTTCCCGTAGCCAAACTCCGGAGGAGTGTTTGCGTTCGGGTAAATGTGCAAATTCATAGGATTGACTGGATTTTTATGGTTAATAAATTATTATTACTGATTTTTTTAGTTAAATTACCTTGGTATACCACTAAAATACCATTAAAGTTAGGAAATTTCGTTTTTCTCCCATGTAAAAACCTGGTTTTTCAGTCTCGCGTTTTATTACTGAATTACTGAATTGATATTCTAGGTATGATAAAAAGCGATCGCTCATAATTGTCTTTAACCGCCGGTAATACTCACAATCCCCGACCACTGCACTTTTTTCAGGTTATCCCGACGGTAGGAGAAGAAATGCTCAGGAGTTTGGTAGGTACAATAGGGTGCGATCGCAATTTGTTCTCCACTAATACCCATCATCTCCATTTGTAAAAAATTTACCCGCCGCACATCTAAACGGACGTGTCCCGGTTTCTCATCTGGCAGTATGGGGGAAGTTGGAATGTCTTGCAATGCATTCATCATTGCTTCTTCATCTTCATAGTTGAAAATACTAGTCCCTACCTCAATCGCTGTTTGTTTAGATACCTGGTATACTTCTCCAGCGATCGCAGGTCCCATGGCAATGCGTAAGTCTGCTAATTTGCTACCACCTGTCAATAATTTATTAATAGCCTGGGGAACAATCTTTGCCGCCGTTCCTCGCCAACCCGCATGTACCGCCGCCACATGACCTGTTTTTGTATCTGCAATCAATACAGGGGTACAATCGGCACTAGCCACCCACACTGCTTGTAAAGGCTGCTCGCTCATTAAACCATCTGCCAATGCCCAAGCAGAAACATTTTCTCTATCCCCTTGAGTTTGTTGCAACTGGGTAGCAACTTCCGAAGGAGTGAGGACTATATTACCATGTACCTGCTTTAAGCGATACCCTGAAGCATCTGCGTGTAGAACTCGTGTTAGTTCTGTTTCTGGAGGACGGGACCAAAACTGTTGGGTAAAAAAACCGTGGGGCCAATCCTCTAATAAGCTACAAGTTAAGTAGGGTAGTCCTTGCCAATTTTGCCAGTGCCAAGTGTGCATCTTCAAACCAACCTCAACGAACAAAAACCACTGCCAATTCATGCTAACTTGAATCTCCACAAATTTCTTGGTTGATAGTTGTTAGTTGTCAGTTGACGGTTGACGGTTGATTCTTCACTCCTTCCCTCCTTCCCTCCTTCACTCCTTCCCTCCTTCACTCCTTCACTCCTTCCCTCCTCATTTGGTGCGGGAATTTTGGGAATAGTTTGCTAGATTGGGTGCTGCTAGAGTCAATGAATAGCTAGCAGTGTATGTAATATCCTCAATTATAAAAGCAAAAATTATGACAAATAGAATTTTGCTGCCATTAATCGTCACCACCTTATTATCTACTGGATTAGTAACCGTTGAGGCACGTCAACCCAAGTCACCGGTGTCTCAAAAAAAACCACCATCATCGGCAGCAAAACCCAAACAGCCTCAATGGAAGATATTCACCCCTCCCGATGGGATGTTTACTGTGTTAATGCCAGGAATACCCAAAAAAACTTCCCAAATTCAAAAAACTTACATGGGAAAAATCGAGTTACAAATATTTGTTGCTCAACCTCCAAATCAGGAAGTAGCCTATGTAGTCACATCCAATAAATTCCCGTTCAATTATGCGGAAATGACTAATCCCCAAACTATACTTAATAATGCCCAGAACATGGCTTTACAAACTACCCAAAGTCGATTAATTAGCCAACGCAATATTCGTAGTTCTAATGGTCATCCCGGCAAGGAAATTAAGTATATTAACTCTGGAGGCAAGATAACTACTAACAGGATGTTTGTTGCCCAAGGACGTTTGTATCAAGTTATGGCAATGACAACCAAAAAGCAGCATAAAACCCTGTCTACAACAATTAAAGGGTATTTAAATTCTTTCCAATTAGTTCTACAACCATAAAGTCATCAAAGCCCAAAGATCAACCCTAAGGCAGATTAAAACGCAATTCTATTTCTTGTAGCAATACCTTTCTCTGGGTATTGCTATAAATTTCGCTAACTTACTTATCAAGTATAAAACAATTTAGTTATTAAAAGTAGTTAGCAACAATATTATCTCCTTGATGAAAAAATTCTCAATAATCTGCACAAATTATTAAGGGTTGAATTATAAATTTTTTATAAAAATTTTCTGCATATCAAATCAGCGATCGCTATTTTTTTTGATTGAGTGAGTTATGGGGGTAAATCAATACTTGTTTACAATTGCCTCCCCAGATTTCTGGTAGAATAAATAATATAAAGAATCTGCAAAATTCGATCATAGAATACTTGCTGAATTTATTTTGATGTTGTAATGTCTTTCTGTGCTGTAAATACATAGTGGGTAACAGCATAAAATAACTTTTTTTGATTGGAGGAGTTTATTGATGAGACATTTTCATAAATTGCTAGTTCTTGTTCCTGTGAGCTTTTTCGCTTTAGTAGGATGTCAACAAGCAGAACAGGCTACCAAGCAAGTAGAAACAACTGCTAATCCTGCTGCTGATGTCACAAGTGCTGTGAAAAAAGTTGCTGGAGAAGGAGTTGGTAGCTTACTGGATGCTGTAACTAAAACCAAAGCAGCAGTTGAGTCTGGAGACTTTGCAACTGCGAAAAAGGAATTTACAGCCTTTGAAGGAGCTTGGAAAACAGCTCAGGCTGGGGTGAAAACTGCATCTGGTGATAAGTACGACACCATAGTCAAGAATGTTAATGAAGTCAAAAGTTTGCTCAAGGAATCTCAGCCCAATAAAGAGAAAGTTTTATCTGCTTTACAATCTTTGACTAAGAACTTGAAGCCTGTTACTAAATCCTAAATCAACCATCAACTGTGAATGGTGAAGATTGGATTTCTGGAATAATTGTAAGATTCAGAATTTACCCGGTATACATCGAGTTTTGCTCAACAAAACTCGATTTTTTTGAAAATAGCATTACGCAATTAGGGCACGGACATTTCTAAATCCAGCAAACCCTTTGACAGCCTGCTGTTCCCCATTCCCCATTCCCCATTCCCCGTTCCCCGTTCCCCGTTGCCTGTTGCCTGTTCCCTAGCGCGTAGTGCTATTTTATTTGAAAATTAAATCTAAACGCTGTTGGGATGCCTGGAGTGCTTTCTGGGGCGAACTCTTACCCAACAATACCCCTTCAATTGCCCTGCCTAAACTATCCGATACCCGATTGTAACCGGGAAAAATTGGGCGTACTCTTCCATATTCTGCCTGTGTCAAAAAGACTTTCACAGTTGGTTGTTGCTGGAGAAACTCTTGATAATCTTGGCTTTGACGGGACTTAAGATTAACAGGTAAATAACCAGTACCTAGTGCCCATGCAGTTTGAAATTCCTGGCTCAAAACGTATTCAGCAAACTTAAAAGCAGCCTTTTGTCTTTCTGGTGTAGTTTTAAATAGAAATAAATTCTCCCCCCCTATACAAGTAGCGGAACGTTCTCTTGCGGGGATAGGGAACACTCCCAAATCTCCATCAGGAATATCCTGGGCTAAATATGCTAAAGTCCAGGGACCGGTGATTTGCATTGCTACCTTACCAGCAATGAAATTGTCTGTTTCATAACCTCGTTCCGGCGCTGACAAAATGGCTGAACCATCATTAACTAAATTTTGCCACAATTGTAAAGCCGCGATCGCTCCTTGATTATCTTTTAAGTCAACGGCATCAGCAGATTCTACATCCCCACCCTTGCCAAATTCACCTCCACCACCCCACATAAATGGCAGCCAAGAAAATACAGTGAATTCCCCCTTACCCAAGGGTAAAACCATACCATATTGGTCTATGTGGCGATCGCCATTTTTATCAATAGTTAATTGGGCAGCTACTCGACGCAACTCTTCCCAGGTGCGGGGTAATTGGGTAATGCCCGCCGCTTTAAATAAACTGGGGCGATAAAAAATCCCGATATTATTTGTACCAAAAGGCACAGACCATAAATGTCCTTGATAGGTCATTGATGCCAATAAAGTAGGGTCTATTTCGTCCTTAACGGGGGAATTTGCCCACATTTCATCCAAGGATACCAAAGCATTCAGTTCCACCAATTGCCCTGTAATTCCTGGGTTATACCACAGCAAATCAGGGGAAGCATTACCTACCACCGCAGCCAGTATTTTAGGTAATTGTTGATCTGGTTGTCCTACATAGAGGGATTCTACTTGAATATCTGGATGGGTTTGATTAAATTTATCTACCAGTTTTTGCAATACATCCCGGTTTGCAGGTGGGTTTACCCCTTGCCATAAACTCAAATGGATGACATTATCTTGATAATTTTTCTCTCCTAGGGACTGACACCCAGTTAAACTCAGGACGAGTGCCATGAATATAATGAGTAGAAATTGCATGGGGGACTTTTTAATTCCTAGCTTGAAAATGGTTGTTAGTTGTTAGTTGTTAGTTGTTAGTTGATGGTTGACACCTTAGGTGTAGGAGCCGCAGTAGGGGCGCATTGCGTGCTAACTTGAGGAATTAGTCACCCCCGCATTTTCAGATACGCAGGTTGTGGGATTTTCCTGTGGGAGACTAGCTTGAAAATGGTTGTTAGTTGTTAGTTGTTAGTTGTTAGTTGATGGTTGACACCTTAGGTGTAGGAGGCGCAGTAGGGGCGCATTGCGTGCTAACTTGAGGAGTTAGTCACCCCCGCATTTTCATAGGCAGGTTGTGTACAAACGTTCATGAGAGACTAGCTTGAAAATAGGGAGTGGAGGAGTAGGGGCGGGGTTTCCCCGCCCGGAGTGAAAGAGTAAGGGAATTATTTTCATG
>JASJDS010000099.1 GCA_030065055.1 Calothrix sp. MO_192.B10 | reverse complement strand
CAAAGGCAACCTTTCAACTCAGCGAACGTACCAATGACAATGGTCAACTTGGAGAGGAGCCGTGTGATGTGAAAGCATCAAGCACGGTTTTGAAGCCGAGCATGAGGGGTGACTCTCATGCTTAGGTTAACGGAGTGTCAATAATAGGTTTTCATTGCCCGTTGCATATCCCGTTGATCCTGCCGTCGTTTGATTGTTTCTCGCTTGTCATGGACTTTCTTACCCTTAGCTAGGGCAATATTAACTTTGATCCAACCCCGTTTGAAATACATTTTCAAAGGTATCAAAGTCAAGCCTTGTTGTTCCACCTTACCAATGAGCTTACGAATTTCCTGGCGATGTAACAACAATTTACGGGTACGACGGGGTTCGTGATTAAAAAACTCTCCACTGGCTTTATAAGGGGAAATATGGGCGTTGAGTAGCCAAGCTTCCCCATCCCGAATCAAAACATAGCCATCTTGGAGGTTTACCCTACCCGCACGAATGGATTTCACCTCAGTTCCTACTAATTGAATTCCAGCTTCGTAGGTTTCCAGAATTTCATATAAATAACGTGCTTGTCGATTATCACAAATTACTTTGTAACCGTCACTTTTATTGCCATTTTTACTACTCTTACTACTCTTATTACTCATTGAATATCCGATTTGCCTTCACTTCACTTAAACAAAATAAATAATGACAATTGTCTCAATCAATCTAGATAAACCTCATCCATGTTGAAGCCTGGAGTTTCTAATTATTCTCATGTGTCATTGCGACGCAAGGAAGCAATCCCAAAAGCTGTGTTATAAAACTACGGTTTTTAAGGTAGAGGAGGTTGAAATAGTCAAATAAATATCAAAATTAATTAAGAACACCAACTAATATTATACTACGCATAATACATACAAACTTGGGTTGAAGTTACAAAAACCCAACACTAGTAAGGTTTTCGTTGGGTTTCACTCCGTTCCACCCAACCTACATTAATTTTTCTTTTTCCAAAGTGACTTGCAACATTCTCAATTAGCCCAGATTTCCGCCTGGGAATGAATTCCCTTTTCTTAAAGACAAAGTCTGATAAATCAGACTGGGTAAGGCAGGAGAGCGCGTTTCAACGTGCTTGGTTTATTAGCGATTCGGCTACGCTCATCGCTAACCTTGAAATTTATTTCAAGGTGGGAATGTGGGCTAAACAAGATTGCTGCAAGTTATCAGATAAATCAGACGCTCGCAAGGTATGAGAGTGGATTTTACATGAAGGGAGCTTTCCGGCTCCCCACTAGTGTCAACTTAACGCAAAACCCATACTCCGCAAGGAAATTAATTTCCTTGCTTATAAACAAAGTCATCTCAAAGATGACTAAATAATCTAGGTTTTCTTCAGTCTACTTGAGTAGACTTGGGCTGTTAGCCATGAAATTTATTTCATGGTGGGAGTGAAAGCCAACAGATAAGCTATCTGTAGCTTAAGTTGACACATATGGATGCTCCCACTACCCTACCCTATATTTTTGAAAAATTGGGATGCTCCCCCCACACTTCCCACACTTCCCACACTCCCCTACTTCAAGAAGTAGCAGCCTCTGAGGGGTGTGAATTAATGTCCTGGGGTTGATTTTGAGTTAAAGGAGTCCAATAACTGGCAACTAAGCCAACCATGAGCCACCATAGGGTATTCACTGAAGGCCGATACCAAACAGTATCAACTAAACCGTGGGCAAGCATTCCTACCATAGCAGCGATCGCTCCCATTAACCAGAAGGCATCAACCCTTTGCAGGGAACGCAAGCGTCGTAGTTGTAGGGCGGCGGTATTAAATGAGACGATGAGCAACCAGAGGAAACTGGCTAAACCGATAAAACCTGTTTCTACAATTACCTCTAGAAAAATGGAATAGGCGCTCAAAGCACTGTAGCCGGGGATTTGATAGAGGGGATAAACTTTATTAAATGCGTTATGTCCGGGACCAATACCAATCAATGGACGGGCATCAATCATCTTAAATACAGCTGTCCAGACATTGCGCCGGAAGTTATTACTACTATCTTTCCGGTCAGCAAAAATACTGAAAAAACGTTCCCGAAAGGGTTCTACAAATACTACTGCTAGAGCAAATATACCAACTATAGTGCCTAATATAATTAATGGTGACCAAATCTGCCAAAAGATAGGCATTCTAATACTCCACCAGTAATACAACAAGCCCACTAGAGCTAAAATTGCAGCTACCAATCCAATCCAACCACCGCGACTGAAGGTCAGAATTAAACAGGCTCCATTCACAGCTAGCATTGTCACTGCGAGGGCTTTTTGCAACCAGCTTTGCCAAGCAAAAATGGCAACACAGCTTAAAACTACAGCAGCAATTAAATAACCAGCCAGCAAGTTGGGATTACCTAAATAACTGTAAACCCTGGTAGTTTTTGATAGGGAGGATTCTGGATCTACCCAGGTTGCTAATGCTGGTGCGCCAAAAAACCACTGTCGCAATCCATACACACTAACTACTAGTGATATAAGTAAAAAGACGGTGATAACCCAAGAGCGGAGGCGGGGCGATCGCAACACCCGCGCACTGATGAAAAAGATTGGTAAATATAGACTAAAGACAATTAAATCCTTGAATGCAGCTTGTTTCACAGGTGAGAGGGCTGTAGCTGCTGCGGCAACGAGCCAATATATTAATACCACCAGATGAATGGGAGTAACAGTAGCTATATTTTGTTTCCATGTGTTATCTGATACTGTTAATAATATCCAAAATAAGAAACAAGCAGCTAACAATATACCTATTAAAGATGTGGAGACAAAAGGTGAGAGAATATATACTAAACTCAGTAAAACCGCAGCAATTGCATCTCCCCACTGCATCAAAATACTACCTTGTCGCCAAGAGCTTAATAGCCCCACCGTCATATGGTGTAGGAAACTGGTAGATAGATATGCTTTCAGTGGCAAATTAGATAAAGTAAATCGTTGCCAAACTAGATTCATAAATAGCACTGTGATTAATTAGCATTTCCCAGCCTTGAGATGGGATTATATAGGATTACTATTTGATTTTTGAAAAACACGTAGAAAAACACGTAGGGTGTGTTATCGCAAAGCGTAACGCACCATCCAGTAATCTTTTCGGTGCGTTATGCTAAAAGCTAACGCACCCTACAAGTACTACAAGTACCTCATTTTATTCAACAATCAAACCGGATTCCTATAATCTGCCATGATACTAAAAAGTTTAGAAATTGGAAGATATTAGGGTTTGCCAACAGGATGGTTTTATTCCTCTAGGGACTGTTTTCAAACTCATTCGTAGGTTGGGTAGAACGGAGTGATATCAAGTCCGGGAGTAAGCCCATAATAAAATAACCTTATAACCTTTGCGTCTTTGCACGCCAGTTGCTTCAAGTCGGCGGAGCCGCCCAACGCACTGGCTCGTCTTTGCGTGAGTTTTATTAAGGGTATGTAAGCGGACATGATATGAAACCCAACAAATCGACGAATAATGTTGGGTTTCGTTCCTCAACCCAACCTACATAATTTTATTTTTTTGAGCTTAACCGACAAGTATTGGCTCTTCTGTAAGAGGCATTATGAATTAATAATTATGAATTAATTGGTCACTGATGAATGTTAAAAAGCTGCTTGTAAACCAAGGGTTAACTGCCAATCTGTTTCTAATTGAGGACCATCAAGGGAGCGATACAGAGGTAGCTCAAATTCTACTGCTAATCTACTACCTTTTAAATCGCCTTTGGGGGCATATAAATTTACACCAAAACCTATATCTAGTTGGGTTCCACCTCTTCTATCGGGATCGGCGGTGGGAATCATATTAGGATTGAGGCACTCATCTTCACCATCAATATTACCCCAAGTTCTACCTGTTAATCGTAGGGAAGTACCAAGCCATTCGGTCCAATTTCGAGCTACCCAACCTGTCAATTGAAATTGATTACCTAAACGATAACCGTTGCTGTTTTCTCCTAGTCTGAGGGTTCCCATAGCTTGTGCCCCCCAAGAATTTTGTTTAGACTGGCCTAAATAAGTAATTCCCGGTAGCAAATCGAAGGTTCCAGAACCAATTTGCATGGGATAGGGTAATATCTGGTTATTGCCTGCTGGGGTATCATCCCGTTCATTAATTGAACCTGTGGGGAAGCTCGCACCCAAGTTTAAGTGAATACGCTGTTTATTGTTGTCAAAAATTTTATATAAAGCTGAGGTTTGAATATCTCCAAAACCCTCAGAGTTGGTGGTGAAGCGCACGCCACTACGGGTAATATGATCCATTTCTTTGACAACATAGGGAACCATTGCCATGAAAGTCAAATTATCACTTGGTGCATACATGGCTCCAAACATATGCATTTCCATGGTCATTTTTGTGGGTGTGACCATAAACTGCTGTAATACTTCACTATCACTAAGGCTATCCGTACCGTCCCGATTGCCATTCATGCTCATCAACATATAGCGGTAGGAGAACATAAACTGCTCCGAAAAACTTATCCAAACCTCATTAAACCTAGTTAATTTGATTTAGTGTTTTCTTCCTGCTTCTACCAAGGGAGTCGGCTCCTTCTTGTCCACAGGCGTAAGTTAAGGTCGAGCCGACCTTACTAATTTATCTGGTGCATTTTCCAGATTGATTGAGGCATTTTTATCTCGGTCTAAGGTATAATTGCACCTCTGACAACAAAACACCCTATCTGATAGTTTCATTGCCTGAATATGCCCGCACACTGAACACATTTTCGAGGAAGGAAACCACCGATCAACTATCTCGACTTTAGTTCCATAATGGGCTTGCTTGTAAACTAATTGGCGACGCACTTCATAGAAGCAGTGATCGCTAACCGCACTAGCAAGTTTATGATTGGCAATCATCCCAGAGACGTTTAAATCCTCAATGCGGATGCAATAAACCCGACGACTCAAATCAGTTGTCATTTGAGCAATTGTATTGACGCGAATATTCCTCAGTCGAGCATAATTTTTAGCCAATTTGATGTAGTACTTTCTCGCATTTTTAGATGCTATTATACCTAGCTTCTTGCTTCCTAAGACCTTGTTACGATTGCGCCATTGCAACTTACTCAGCTTGGTTTTCGCTCTTTTTGTAGTAGTTGGCATGGTATAACAAGTACCATCAGAAACCGTAGCAAGGCATTTCACACCTAAATCCACCCCTACTTTTTCTATTGGATGCATTTGTGGAGGTATCTTTTGGGCATCTATGGCAAAAGACACAAACCATCGATCAGCAGTGCGAGAAATAGTAAAGGTTTGAGAACTACAAATAAAATCAATTCTTTCCTTGAGTCTAAATGTCTTCAAACCAGGAAGTTTAATTTTATTAGATCCATCAATTACAACTCTATTGGTAAAAGGTAAGGCTGGTTTCCCTTTTGATGGATAAACACCAGATGTTTTGTAAACCCTAAATGAGTCTCCTTTCTTTTTGGATTTCTTTCTGGGAAATGCTGCTAAACCTTTTCTCCATCTACTAAAAGCATTTTTCAAGTCGATGAAAGCCGATTGATATACAGTCGATGGATACTTCTTCATCCATCCATATTCTGGCTTTTTCATTGTGACTTGGGTAAATACTTTTTTGATGGCATCTATACGTAATGAGTCCCCAACTTGAATGTCCTCAAAACTCCAACTTGCCCTGATTAACTCCAGTCCATAGTTGTAGACAAATCGTTTAAACCCAGCAATGCCACCCATCAAAGAGCGTTCAAAGTTGTTTAGTTTTAACTCTCTTTTGATGGCAAACATTGTGATACTATCTGAGGGAGTTGTTTACATCAGATAAATGTAGACTTATTCTAACCATGGGTCAATGCCACTTCATTAAAAACCGGAAAAATCCGGCGGCCTTATACTAGTTCATGGGTGGTAAGACCAATACTAGTAGCGGAAAAACCGCCCCACACCCAATATATTTGGTGTAAAACTAATTATTTTTAGGGGCGGTTTTTCCAAAGGCTGCCGGATTTTTACACGTTTAGACCCAACCCCATACTATACTTTTTTACCAAAATTTCTAATTTTCCACATAACTTGCTCATACTCACCAGCTATGAGAAAGTTTAGTAAATAATTTGGCTATTTAATCTAGCTCTCCTTTTCCGTGGGTATGCTCTCCCATTACTCCAATGGGTGCGTGTCCGTCAGGACGAGCGCCAGACCATTTACCGGGTTTACTGCTGTGGTTTTTATCAGCAATGATAAAGTTATTAATGCTGGGGAAATTGCGAGAATTAGGAAAAATATTTTGATCGGGTTTTCCTACAACTGGTTTGGTAGCAAGTTCAAAACTCATCTGGGACGGGTTTAATTTAGGAGCATCAAACAAACCCGACTGAGTTGATAAAGTTGATAAATAGGATTGAGGTTTTATATCTACAGCAGAAGTAGAAATTTTATCTTTCTTAACAATTTTTTGTGGTTGTTTATAATTGGGTTTATTTTCTGTTGCGATCGCATTTTTGTCAAATTTATCAATGGTAAGTAAATTTAAGACTTCTGCTTGTCGATCAATATTTAATTCACCATCAATTTTAATATTTTTTTTATTATTGTGAGGTGTTTTATATGATTCTTGTGAATAAGCAATATTAGCTGTGATAGGAATGCTACAAATAATTCCCAAAATGACTAAACTGTAGCGATCGCAATTCAATTTCTAAACCTCTGAATATAAATTTAGTTAATAAAATTGCAATGGGAAACACTATAGTTTGTCAAAAGACAAGCTGTCAAACTTATACTAAATCAAAAGATGTTTGCGACAGATCTAATTGTAGGGGCGGGGTAACCCCGCCCCTACCAGCCAATCATGTGTCGCATTCTTTTTTCAAATTGGTATTAGTTAGGGCTTGTTGAAAAGTCTTTGGGTGAGGGTAGCCAACAGGCAACAGGGAACAGGCAACAGGGAACAGTATTTAATTATATTTGACTATATTTGTGTTGAATGTTTATAATATCGTTTCACAAAAACCCTGATACAAATACAGAAACAATATTAAGTAACTGGGTCAAATTAAATATAAAACCTCACCCCGCCTGACTGCACCCCTCTCCTTAATAAGGAGAGGGGATGGGGGTGAGGTTCGATCTTACATTTAATTGTGCCTACCTACTTAACCGATGGGTGTATTGCCTGGGTTAACAGCATGAATATATTCGCTACCAGATTCAGGAAAACCTCTTTTATAAGCGGCTAATTCTGCTTTACCCCACCCTAGTTGTAAGATGATTTCTAGAAAGTGGGAGTTTTCCCATTTCCATAAACCACACCATTCTGTTCTTGTAGCTATTCTCTCAACATCAATTAACTGAATTGGCTGGTATTGTTTGCTATTATTTATACTTAAATATAAATCCATATCACCAGTTACTTCATACCAAAAATTCAAAATAGAATTTTTAGCATCCTTGAGTATTTTTAAGTCATTAGGTAAAGTAATTAATTGGGAATCTACTGCGGGGTAGTTTAAAGTTTGACCCTTAACAGTTATGGTTTGTCTGACGATTCCTGATACTTGGTGTTCCCGTTGATATTGATGAATAGCAGCTTTAAAATCTTGATAAGCGTTAAATTTTTGTAACCCCTCAGCTTTAATAAATTGGTCAATTACAGGATTACCTGATACAGTGACTTCTAACTTTAAACGCTCTCCCCTCAGACAAGCACGGCGCTCCTCTGTCAAAATTTGAATTAATTCTTGGGTTGTATAAACCTGGGACATTATCAGTTAACAGTTATCAATTATCAGTTATCTAAAAGTTATTCCGTGAATTCATCTGTTGTGCTAGGGAATATAAAAAATTATCTCTTGTTTTTTCAGGGAATATAGTATCCAATTAAACGAAAAAATGGGCAGAAAAAATATATCTGCCCGCTAATTTATGGAGCTAGTTCGCTATTTAATTCATTGAAAGAACGTCGCTTTAATCTTACTGATTCCGTGCGTGGTAATAAATCAAACACTTCCCGCAGTTTATCATCTATATCTTCATAGGGAACTTGGCCTTTCTGGTTAAAAACAACTTTCCCTGCTCGATCAAATATTACTACTTGGGGAACTCCTCCAGAATAGTAGTAACCTGGCTCCGTAGGTTTGTAGCTTTTGCGGTTGGGAAGACTATCCACATTGATGGGGATAAGTTCCGCCGCTCGACCATAAAATGCCTGTATTTGGGAAACAACTATGGCGTATTCTTTACAGTCACTACTGTTATCTACGTAGAAAGCTAAGATGGCTGGTTTATGTTCTGCTAAAGTCTGTGCTAGGGTTTGTGCGGGCGGTACGAGGGAACCGTTACCAGCATAAACGACAAAAATATTGCCATCATATCTGTCATCATTAATACCTGCGATCGCTGGTTGCACAGTGGTAATGAATAAACAAATCATGAGTATGAGTATGGATATAATTCTCTGACTGCTATTCCGAAAATGGTGTAAAAAATATGACTTGATTCCCTTCATTAACAAACCTTTGAATCCCTAATTTTTTCCCTAGTTTATGCTGAATTCAGCTGGCTGACGCGGATATATAATTACGCCAACCACTCACTTTTAAGATAACGCTTACTGGGGTGGTGAGGTGATGGGTTGATAGTTGATAGTTGATGGTTGATGGTTGTTGGTTGTTAGTTGTTAGTTGTTAGTTGTTAGTTGACAGTTGGGATTACCGAAGAAGATAAATTTAATCCTCTCTCACTCCTTCCCTCCGGGCGGGGAAACCCCGCCCCTACTCCTTCCCTCCATCAACTATCAACCATCCCTCCTTCCCTTCGCCCATGTTAAAATTTGTCACTTTAGGCGGTTAATTAGCAACTTGTCAAAATGTTTAGGTAGGGTACGGATGTGGGAAAGAATATTAAATTCATAAATTGGTTAAAACTAGGTCTTGCGGTATCGATCGCAAAAACTGTAACCTTAATAGTGCGATCGCTTCGTTTAGGTGCAGCGAGTGTGTTACCGGGTTCTATTGCCCGTCGCATTGAACCCAAGCTGTTGCAACAATTAAGCCAACAGGTAAAAAAAGGGGTAATTCTCATTGCAGGAACCAATGGGAAAACTACTACTTCCCTCCTATTGCGGGAGATACTGGAACGTAAAGGCTACCGCGTTGCTCACAATTCCACGGGAGCGAATCTGGAAAATGGTTTGGTAACAGCGTTGATGGAAAGCTCCAACTTGCTAGGAAAGTTGGATGTGGATTACGCCATTTTGGAGGTGGATGAAAATATTGTTCCTAAGGTGCTAAATCCAATTCAACCCCGGATTATCCTCTGTTTGAACTTATTTCGGGATCAATTGGATAGATACGGAGAGGTAGACACCATTAGTAAGCGGTGGACGAAAGCTATTTCTACCTTGGCTCCGGATACGGTGGTTATTCCCAATGCTGACGATCCCACTTTATGTTACCTCGGTCAGCAGTTACAGCAAAAGGTATCATTTTTTGGCTTAACTGAACCAGAACGTTATCTAGAAGCGATTCCCCATGCGGTAGATTCGATTTACTGTCCTCGCTGTGGACATTCTCTCGATTATCAAGGTGTATATTTATCTCACTTGGGGGATTTCAACTGTCCTAGTTGCGGTTTTAGTAAGAGTCAACCCACCCTGGATAGTAAGGAGTGGCAACAGGTATTAATTGGTTTATACAACAAATACAACACCCTAGCTGCCGCTACCGCCGCCAAGGAATTGGGAATTGATACAGAAACTATTCAGGCCACCATTCCCACCTTCCAAGCCGCTTTTGGCCGTGCAGAGGAGTTAGAAGTGGATGGTAAGCGAGTGCGAATTTTGTTGTCAAAAAATCCCGTGGGGACTAATGAAACCATTCGCGTGGTAACTGAAAGTAGGGATACCACCACCCTATTAGTATTAAACGATCGCATTCAGGATGGCGAAGATGTATCCTGGATTTGGGACGTAGATACGGAAAAATTAGTAGCACGGGGGGGTACATTGGTTGTTAGTGGCGATCGCGTCTATGATATGGCCCTACGTTTGCGGTATAGTGAGGCAGCGCAGTCTTGGGGGTTTCCCCCAGGAGCGACTGCCGAACCCCGAAGGGGTGAAGATAATAGCCACAACCGTGCCAACTTGATTGTAGAAGCAGATTTACGTCAAGCGATCGCTACTGCTTTAGAGCATACCCCAGATAATCAAACCTTACATATTTTGCCCACTTATACAGCCATGTTAGATGTGCGAGAAGCTTTAACCGGACGTAAAATTCGATGAAGGTAGAAGGCAGAAGTAGGTTGGGTTAAGGAACGCAACCCAACATTATCGAGCATTTGTTGGGTTTATCTATTGTTCAACCCATCTACCATTACTACCATTACTAGCCCAAATGTCCGCCTAGGAAAATTCCCTTTTCTTAAAGACAAAGTCTGATAAATCAGACTAGGCAAGGCAGAAGAAGTAGGTTGGGTTAAGGAACGCAACCCAACATGATCAAGCATTTGTTGAGTTTCTCTATTGTTCAACCCACCTACCATTACTACCATTACTAGCCCAAATGTCCGCCTAGGAATTAATTCCCTTTTCTTAAAGACAAAGTCTGATAAATCAGACTATTGCTTTGTCCCATTAATTTTGATAAGTTGCAGGCATTTAGATCCCCGACTTCTATCCTAGAAATTGCTACAATGTGCGGATATTGATTTAGAAGTCGGGGATCTGTTACCTAGCCATCATAACTAATGTGGTGGAACACTAGTCCTCCACGGGGAAATCCCACAACCAAGCTATGAAAATGCGGGGGTGACTAAACTCCTCAAGGGCGCACGCAATGCGCCCCTACGGCTTCCCTGCTTCACACTACTCCCAGTCTGTCAAAAACGAAAGCATACTCAAAAGCCAACTCCTTCAAACTTTCATACCTTCCAGAAGCGCCACTATGTCCCGCACCCATATTAGTCTTCAGCAAGAGAATATTGTCGTCGGTTTTCATATCCCGCAATTTTGCTGTCCATTTAGCCGGTTCCCAATATTTAACACGGGAATCATTTAAACCAGCAGTAATCAGTATATCTGGGTAATCCTTCGCTTCCACATTGTCATAGGGAGAGTAGGACTTAATGTAGTCATAATAAGCCTTATCATTGGGATTGCCCCATTCCTCCCACTCCATCACAGACAAAGGCAAAGATGTATCAAGTATAGTTGTTAACACATCCACAAAGGGTACGCGGGCAACCACCGCTTTAAACAAATCCGGACGCATATTCATTGCCGCCCCCATGAGCAAACCACCCGCACTACCACCGGAAATTGCCAAGCGATCGCTTGCTGTCCAACCTCCGGCAATGAGATACTCACAACAGGCAATCAGGTCTGTAAAGGTATTCTTTTTATGTAAAAATTTCCCTTGTTCGTACCATTGTCGCCCCATTTCTTCCCCGCCACGAACATGGGCAATGGCAAATATTACTCCCCGATCTAATAGGGATAGGATATCCGATGTAAAGGTAACTGGATAGGAATAGCCATAGGAGCCATAAGATAGCATAAATAGGGGATTGCTGCCGTCTTTTTTGATACCTTTTGGATAAACTATGGAAATAGGGACTTTGGTACCATCATCAGCAGTAGCCATGAGCAACTCACTTTGGTATTGAGTGCGATCGTATCCACCCAAAACTTCTGTCTCTTTTTTCAACTCCCGTTGGTGGGTATCCATATCATAATCAAATACCGATGGGGGGGTAATCAAGGAAGTGTAAGTAAACCGGAGAATATTAGTATTAAATTCCGCATTAATGTCTTCATCAAAATCATAGGTAGGTTCGGGAAAAGTAATCTGACTTTCGTCTCCCGTGTTAAGATTTTGTACCCTTGCTGTGGGTAATCCCCCCTTTCTTTCATAAATTACTAAATGATTAATAAAGGCACTTACCCCTGACAGCCGGACATCTGGACGATGGGGAATCACAGTTTGCCAATTATCCTTACCGATAGCAGCAACTGGAGTTTTCATTAATTTAAAATTAATTGCTGCTTCGTTAGTAATTATATAAAAATAATCGCTATGATGCTCCACATCATATAAAACTCCTATATTCCTTAGAGCAATCACCTCAAATTTTCCCAGGGGATTATCAGCAGATAAATAGTGTACTTCTGAAGTAATACTACCGCCAACAGTTAAAAATATATATGCTTGACTACGGGTTTTATCCACATATAAATGATAGGCATCATCAGGCTCGTGATAAATCAATTCATCATCAGCAATATCACAACCTAAAGTGTGTCTAAACAATTTGAAAGGACGGTTAGCCTCATCAATTTTCGTATAAAAAACCGTTTGATTATCATTAGCCCAAACCAATGAAAAATAAGTATCTTCAATGGTATCTGCATATAACTGATGGGACTTCAAATCTAAGAAGAA
Organism: Calothrix sp. MO_192.B10; assembly: GCA_030065055.1. Lineage (GTDB taxonomy): Bacteria > Cyanobacteriota > Cyanobacteriia > Cyanobacteriales > Nostocaceae > Calothrix_A. The sequence continues at coordinate 18,507 of JASJDS010000099.1, read as the reverse complement.
AAGAGTATAACGCTCCGCTCCAGTGGTATCAATGGAATATGCCATAATCTGATGATTAGGGCTGATGGCAAACACACCTAAATCGCAGAATTCATGACCCTTTGCCAATTGATTTTGGTCTAATAAAATTTCCTCAGCAGCATCCAGACTGCCCTTTTTGCGGCAATATATTGGGTAAGCTTGTCCTGCTTCTGTACGGGAATAATAGTAATAGTCATCCTTACGATATGGTACCGAGAGGTCACTTTCTTTGATGCGAGCTAGCATTTCTTCATAAAGCTGGGTTTGTAGCCCTTGAGTGTGCTGCATCATGGCATCAGTATAACCATTCTCTGCCTCCAGATAAGAGATTACTTGGGGATTTTGTTGATCGCGCATCCAAAAGTAGTTGTCTACTCGGCGATCGCCGTGTAATTCTAGAATCTGGGGGTGTTTATCTGCCACAGGAGGAACCACATTAGCTCGCAGATGACTATCTGTTTTCATATTTGTTAACCTTGCTTCGACCTTCCTTTTGAGGATGAATGGGAAATTTTGGGCATACCCTTGGGTTTGATTTTGAAATTGCACAAGGCAATGGCTGGAATTACTCCCAAAATCACAGCCGTAAATCCTTGTCCACTTAAATACAATATCTGAGTACGGTAAACTTCTGGAATAAACTCTTGCAAAAGTGAAACCAGCCACACAAAAATACTAATGGTAAAAAATATCCCAGAAGGCAAAAAAATCCACCACCAACCACCTATTACCCGGTTCCTGAAACCCAACCACTGCAAGAGTCCCAACCAAATTGCAGCCAGGTTATAGGCAATGGCAGATAAAATCCCAATTACCACCGTTTGCTCGGCACTTAAAGATTGCAATATAGTCAGGGAAGGAACATAGTTTGTCCATGCTTGGGCAACATTGAGGAAAATTAACCAGCCTAGGCTAGTGGTAAGAGTCCACCACCAGAAAGATAAGTAGGGCCATATTACCAATCCTTGGGAAATAGCAAAAACCATCGCAAATAGACCCGTACTCAGATTAGTTGCAAAGATAAACCAGATTTGTGGCTGTGGGGCAAAAACAGGGGGTATGGTGGCTAGGAGATTACTTTCTAAGAAAATACTGGCAACTCCTCCTAGAATCCATCCCAGGAGGGTCATCAGGGTAAATTGTACAAAAAACCAACGACGCTGCGATCGCGGAATTAAAAGCAAGGGTCTTTTACCCGTTTTGGTAGTGCTAGACACCCCATCTCTATCATCAGGATAGTTAGAATCAGTTTGCATAGAGCAGTTATCAGTTATCAGTTATTAGTTATCAATCCTTCCCTCCTTCCCTCCTTCACTCCTGGGCACAAGCCGCAGCGCCCCTACTCATTACTCCTTCCCTCCGGGCGGGGAAACCCCGCCCCTACTCCTTCACTCCTTCCCTCCTTCACTCCTTCCCTCCTTCCCTCCTTCCCTCCTCCCCTCAAATTCTGCAAAAGCGTAATCCCAGGATGATAAGCTAAAGAGTGGCATAAATATAGTGATTAAGATAGGATGTAGTGTTCAATGGGTGTCTCCTCAAGCGATCCTCTTTTGCTCAGAGCAGCTCGTGGTGAAGTCTTAGACCGTCCTCCCGTATGGATGATGCGACAAGCAGGACGGTACATGAAGGCTTATAGAGACTTGCGAGAAAAGTATCCTTCTTTTCGCGATCGCTCGGAAATACCCGAAGTAGCGATTGAAGTCTCTTTGCAGCCTTGGAAGGCTTTTCAACCAGATGGTGTAATTTTATTCTCGGATATTGTCACACCACTGCCAGGACTAGGTATTGAAATGGACGTAGCCGAAGGTAAAGGCCCAATTATTGCTGCCCCGATCCGCACTCAACAACAAGTTGATAATTTACGTCCCCTAGAACCTGAAGAATCTTTGCCATTCATTAAAACCATTTTGCAGGCCTTGCGCCAAGAAGTTGGCAACAAATCTACTGTATTAGGTTTTGTGGGTGCGCCCTGGACTTTAGCCGCCTATGTGGTAGAAGGTAAGGGATCGAAAACTTACTCCATTATCAAAAATATGGCGTTCACCGATCCGACAATGTTACACCAATTTTTAGGTAAACTTGCAGAGGCGATCGCTACCTATGCACGTTACCAAATTGACTGCGGTGCCCAAGTAATACAACTGTTCGATTCTTGGGCAGGACAATTAAGTCCCCAAGATTACGAAACTTTTGCCCTACCTTATCAACAACAGGTGTTTCAACAAATAAGACAAACCCACCCCGACACACCATTAATTTTATTGGTGAGCGGTAGTGCTGGTTTATTGGAGCGAATGGCAAAATCCGGTGCAGATATTATCACTGTTGATTGGACAGTAGATATGGCAGATGCACGGGCAAGATTGGGCACAAATATGAAAGTCCAAGGTAATCTTGACCCAGGGGTGCTATTTGGTTCTCAGGAATTTATCCGCGATCGCATCTATGATACTGTACGTAAAGCCGGTCATGGCGGTCACATTCTTAACCTCGGTCATGGTGTGCTACCCAGTACCCCAGAGGAGAATGTAGAATTCTTCTTTGAAACAGCTAAACAACTCAGTTTGGCAGCTGTTGCGTGAAACAATGTACGTTAGTTGTTAGTCATTAGTTGTTGGTTGTTAATCAGCACTTACTACCTTATAGAACCCAAGTACTAAACTGATAACTAATAGCTAATCACTAATAACTAACCTATGAATCAAAAGCGGATTTTACTTACTGGTGCTAGTGGGTGTATCGGTCATTACCTGAGCGATACCTTGATTCAGGATACAAATCATCAACTATATTTACTGGTAAGAAATCCCAATAAACTACAAGTAAATACCCAAGCGCGTCCTGGCATCCATGTTTTACAGGTTGATATGGCAGACATTAGTCAGCTTGCCGACCTGTTAAAAACCATAGATATAGCTGTACTAACTGCAACAGCTTGGGGTGGTGAAAATACTTATGATATTAATGTCAATAAGACCTTAGAGTTGATAAATCTGCTGGATGTAGAGAAGTGCGAACGGGTAATATACTTTTCTACAGCCAGTGTGTTAGGACGTAACAATCAACCCCTTCCAGAGGCGGGGGAACTAGGCACAGATTATATTAGCTCTAAGTACGATTGCTTGCAGAAAATAAATCAACTAGCGATCGCTTCTAAAGTTACCACAGTTTATCCTACTTTAGTATTAGGTGGCGACACACATAAACCTTACTCCCACCTGACAACAGGCATTCCTGAAGTCGCTAAATATATCAATATTATTCGTTTTCTTCAAGCAGACGGTAGCTTTCACTTCATCCACGGTAAAGATATTGCCACTGTGGTGAGATACTTAATAGAAAACCCAGATGCAACTAAAGATTTAAATAAATTAGTTCTAGGACAAAATCCCCTCACCGCCAACCAAGCCATAGAAGCAGTATGCGCCTACCTGGGTAAAGAAATTTACTTTCGTATTCCCCTGTCATTATCATTGGCAAATATCATTATTGCCGTATTTCGCATTCAAATGGCAGCTTGGGATCGTTTCTGTATGAACTATCGCCATTTTACCTATAACCATTTTATTAACCCCAGTAGTTTTGGCTTACCTAACTACTGTGCGACCATGGAAGATGTCTTGAAAATCAGTGGTGTAGAATCTAGCTCCTAAAAATAAGCAAAAATATCTTTACAAAATCTTTATCTTTTCTTAGTTAGATACTGAGTAAAGGTAAAAACTTGGTAAAGAAAAACCAAAATATCCTGAGTCTCTAATTTAGTTATGGTATAACAGGCTCTGTATTATCAGTAAAATCACACAATAAAGCTGCATTTATTTTGGTGATGGTGTGTCCTAAAACACAAGTGGTGATAGACCTACAAATAGCGATCGCATAATTTAAACTAGCCAAAATTAGCTCATAAAAACCAATATGAAAAACCAATTTTTGGTAGCAGGGTTTGTTTTCTTGTGTTGTTTTTCACCCTTGAAAGCCTATGCCGCTAAATTTACCAGTCTTTACATTTTTGGCGATAGTCTGGTTGATACCGGCAATACTTTTACTGCCACTCAAGGAGCTATTCCCCCTAGTCCACCATACTTTGAGGGACGATTTTCCAATGGTGAGATTTGGGTAGATAAACTAGCAAGCAAACTAGGATTAGAATCCCCTACCTTATTCACAAATGTGCTACAGGGTGCAATACCAGTAGATGGGATTAACTATGGTTTTGGTGGAGCCACCACCACAGAACAAAATACTATTGCCCTAACCTTTGACATACCGGGACTACCTGGTTTGCAGCAACAAATTCAAGCATTTACCAATCCCCTAATTACTAACAATCAGTCAGCCGATCCCGATGCCCTCTATATCCTCTGGGCTGGTGCCAATGATTACAATCCTACCAATGCACCTCCAGACAAATTTACGCCATTCACGACCACTGATACAACTATTAGTAATTTGGATAATGCCCTGGCAAAGCTAGCTCAGGTTGGAGTGAAGAATCTGATGCTGGTAAACTTACCAGATTTGGGTAATATACCAGTGGCTCGTCAATTAGATACATTGATTCCTGGTACTACCCAAAGACTAAATGAGTTAACCGCCAAGCATAATCAAGAATTGTCAGGGCTAGTTGATAAGTATAAACAAGACCTGAACATTATTTCTGTTGATGCCAACTCCCTATTTAAAAATGCTGCAAATTTAGGTTTTACCAATGTCAGCGATCCTTGTCTGGCTAGCCTAGATCCCCTAATTATATGCGATCGCCCAGACTTATATACATTTTGGGATATCCAACATCCAACGGCTGCTGCTCACGAAAAATTAGCAGATTTGGCATTCAAATCGATTCCCAAACATGGAACAGTCCCAGAACCTGGCACTGTGTTGGGTTTGCTCGGATTGGGGGCTGTGGGTGTTGTAGGAGCCATCAAACGCAAACAAAAACAATCAGATTATAGTGGTCTGTCCCATTAATTCTGATAGGTAAATCCAGTTATATACTTATCCTCTCCTTGTAAGTGTTTAACCGATTATGGTATAAAAGTTACATTTCACGTTGGAATTTTTCCAGGATATCAACTAAGTGAACCTGGGATTGTAAAGGGAGTAAATCGATCAGGGGAAGTTCTTTTCTTCCTCCACCGATTTTCACTGGAATGGAACGCAAGGCTTCTACAACCATATCTTCATTAATTGCGTTTTCTAGCAGTAATGGATATACCTTTTCCGCAACTACTGTATGCAACTTGGCAGTAGATAAATACAGATGCCATTTAGCAATATCCATGTATAGGTTTTCACCAATTTCAGATGCTAGGGCTTCTATTAATTCGCTGGTGTTGATTGATGCCATGAGAATAACCCTATATAAAGAACGCCATATTGTTATATATTCAATATTATCGCTCAATTACAGGGTGATAGAATTTTAGATTTTGGATTTTGAGGACAGTGTGGTCTTGGGGAGCCAGCGTTGCGGACGGGTTTCCCGCCGCAGACGACTGGCGTTGGTTTCCCCCATGAACAACTGTCCGGGATTTTGGATTAATTCCACAAATAAATCTGATCAGCTACTGGATCAGATTTTCAACCTTATTTTTTCAATTCTACGTAGTTGGCGATCGCACTAATATAAATCAGGTGGGTTAATAATAGCCCCAACCAACTAAAAGTGAACCAGGGTAGCCATTGCCAGTTAGTAGAGAGAAAGTTGTAAAAAAACCACAAACCAGAATTGGTGGCGGCAAAAATTGCCACATGGACGGCAAAGTTCATGCGATCGTCTAGTTTACGATAATCTGGATCATTGCGATCGGGTTTGCGAGGCCAACGGGGAGGCATAAATACTTACTTGTTACAGAGTTTTACAAAATGGCTGTATTAATCATTCTATGATATGTGACATACTCCCACACTGAATCAAAGATTACAGTGTGGGAGTATGTCACTGGTTTTTCCCATTAGTTCTAAGGGCTAGGTAAAAGATCCCCGACTTCTGCATAAATATCTGCACATCCTAGCAACTTTCAGGATAGAAGTCGGGGATCTAAGCAATCATTTTATGATATGTAATCACCAGATTTACCACCAGTCTTGCTAACTAAATGTATGGACTCGATTTGGATGGATTTTTCCAAGGCTTTTGCCATATCATACAAAGTTAAAGCAGCCACCGAAACAGCTGTCAATGCTTCCATTTCTACCCCTGTTTCCCCCTTGGTTTTAACTGTAGCTTGAATCTGATACCCAGGTAGTTGCTCCTCAGGGGAAATTTGCACCTCCACTTTTTGTATGGGTAAGGGGTGACATAAAGGAATTAAATTAGCTGTCTGTTTTGCTGCCATAATTCCTGCTAGCCTTGCAGTTGCCAAAACATCCCCCTTGGGAGCATTCCCGGCTTGAATGGTGGCAAAGGTTTCTGGTAACATCCGCACTTGACCAACGGCTACTGCTTGGCGAACTGTGGCTGTTTTGGCTGACACATCCACCATCTGTGCTTGTCCTTGAGAATCCAGATGGGTTAAATTGGCAAAATTTTCTTGCTTCATTTCAGGAAGTTGTGTTATTATTATTTTCTTGTAAGGACGTGTAGCTCAGTGGACTAGAGCACGTGGCTACGGACCACGGTGTCGGGGGTTCGAATCCCTCCTCGTCCGTTTTTTCATGGCTGAAAGTTATGTCTGAAATGAAAAAATGAGGTACTTAAAACTCTTACTCTCTGCGCCTCTGCGACTCTGCGTGAGATACACCCATACCTGAATTCAGCAACGCCAACCTTTCTAGAGCATAAACATCTTCACCCCTACCAGTGGCAAAGCGGAGAGAATTTTCAATCCCTTTGCTAGAAAGAGTTAAGAAAATTACGGTGGCACATAAAGTTAAGAAGGTAGCCAAACCAAAAGTATTACGATAGCCATATTCTTCGGCTATGTAACCAATTAAAGGACCAGCGATCGCAATCCCCAAATCTAGGCCCATAATACATACAGCAAATATCTGTCCCCTTTCGTGTGCCTGGGAGCGATCGCTCATCATGGCGGCAATCATAGGAATAACTATACCAGAACCAGCTCCTTCTAGAATTGCACCCAATAAAAATGTGTTCTTATCAGTAGCTTGCCACAGGAAGAACATCCCCAAGCCATACACCACAAGACTGACGGTGACAAATAAACCTCTACCTAATTTATCACTTGCCCTACCACTAAAGAACCTGGCACTAAAACCAGCACTTGCAGCAATACCATAAAACAACCCTGCATTTAAATCTACCCCTGTAGACTTAATAAACAAAGGTATGAATGTATGCACAATACCAAAATCTAATCCCACTAGGAACATAACTAAAGAAGGAATTCTCACCCTGGGACTGACCAAAATCTGCCAAAATCTTGTTTGTTTTTGGTTTGCTGGCTGACTTGGGAGGGGAGGACTAATAATAAACAAAATACACAAAAATGCCACAATTCCAGACACCGAAGAAGCGAGAAATACCGCTCCATAACCCGCCCCCGCTTGTAAATAACCCCCCACAGTCGGTCCAATTGCCACTCCTAGGGGAGTTATCAGGCTCATATAGCCAATCACCTCACCGCGAATGTTCGCTGGGGTTAAATCCACAACCAAAGCCAAATAAGCAGTGGTAAAAGCAGCAATACTAATGCCGTGAAAAGCCCGCAATCCCATCAATAATGGAACCGATTGTACCCCCAAATAGCCAAGGGGAGCGATCGCAACTACAAAAGAACCAATCAATAATGCAATTTTACGTCCACGCCGATCTGATAATCTTCCCATCCATCCCCGGAACAGCAACATTCCAATGGCAAAACTACCCATGACAATGCCAATTTGTTGCTTAGTTGCTCCTACTTCCTCAATGTAGAGAGGTAGAGTGGGTAATAAAGAGCCTATACTGCACCAGAACAATAAACCTGCTGTAAACAATATCAGCAGGTTAAGGCGCAGTTGCTTATCCAATGTTTGAAACATTTTTACGGCAGATGCGAGGTATGTTTGTTTTATCTGATAGCTTATACCAGTCTCAATCAGAACCAGAGGCTCTATGCTCTAGTTACCAGTCTGAGCCTGGTAACTAGGTTCTGGAAGCGGAACCTCTTGATTATCGCAACTGGTACAAGTTGTTTTTACATTACTTAATATTATGCGCCATTTTTCCATCTTGTGGTGATAACCAAGTTCTTTATTTAATTGAAGAAGGAATTTTCAGAGAAGAAAGTAAAGTAGTGGAATCTTAAAAATGACTAACAGCAGTAACGACAGCAACCGCTTAGACCGCATCGAACAAATACTAGAATCAAATGCCCGCGCTATAGCCGCTAATACTCAAGGAATAACAGCAAACCGCGAAGCTATAGCCGACCTTACCCAAAACGTAAATCAGCTTACAAATGACACTAACCGCATACTAGCCCGTAGCGCGGTACTTGATGATATTTTGCTGGGATTGCACGGGAATCAACAGCGGTATGAAGGTAAAGCTGATGAGATTATAGACTTGAGAGGTTGAACGGTAATTAATTCCTAAATATGTCAGTCGTCCCTTCAAAGTTGAATTTAGACTGAACGAATCGCACCCAAAGTTATGGGTAAAGTCACAGTGGCCTCCCGGGAGGTTGAGATTGAAAATATGGACGTAACTGGATTCGAACCAGTGACCTCTACGATGTCAACGTAGCGCTCTAACCAACTGAGCTATACGTCCGCAGTCTAGTAATAATAGCACGGATATACTGTAAACAGCAAATTATTCCTGCCATACCGCTACGGGTCATTTCATTTATCAGTTACCCCATCGATAAATCGAAGGGCTAATGAAACTCACAAAAAAATTTTTGACTCTCCACGGATAAATCCACACGGCTTGTATCCAGTCTATTTTTTGGTCAATCAAATGCTCACGGAATTATCGCCACCACACTTTTCCAATTCGACACGCAAAATGTTAAGCGGTACATAACAAAACCCTGTATTTTATAAGCATAGTATTCCCTCCAGCAATTAAACAATTCGTAATTCGTAATTCGTAATTCGTAATTACGTTTTGTAATGGGGATTTAAACCCCAACACAAAACAAACAACCCGTAGGGGATGGGGTTTTAAACCCCTAGGAGTATAGATAAAAATATATAGGTGTGTTTACCGCTTTGTTCAAAAGGTTTTTTGAATTTCAGACCACTCTATGAATTATTTATAAAGTATAATATTTTGCTAATAATCTATGTACAATAAACTAGTTACCTATATTTGTAAATTTTGTTAATATTTATTAAGTTAAGTAAATATCACAATATTTAAAATGCCAACAGCTTTAATTACTGGTGCTTCCGCTGGAATTGGTAAAACCTTTGCCGAGAGACTTGCGGCACATAATACAAATCTTGTGCTTGTGGCTCGTTCAGAGGACAAACTAAAACAACTGGCTCAAAAACTACAAGAGCAATATAAAATTCAAGTCGAGGTGATTGTTCAAGATTTGACAGAAACAGATGCTGCAACCACCGTATTTAATACAACCCAAGCCAAGGATTTGACCATTGATTTATTGATTAATAATGCTGGTTTTGGTGATTACGGTGAATTTGCTGAGAGGGATGGAGAAAAGCAAATCAAGATGTTGCAATTAAATGTATTGGCATTAGTAGATTTGACCCATAAATATTTGCCTGGAATGCGGAAACGTCGTTCGGGAAGCATTATTAATGTGTCTTCCATCGCTGGTTTCCAGCCCATGCCTTATCTTTCCGTGTATGCTGCGAGCAAAGCATTTGTCCTTAATTTCAGTGAGGCATTATGGGCAGAAAATAAATCCTATGGAGTGGGTGTATTAGTCGTTTGTCCTGGTCCTACGGACACTAACTTTTTTGTAGCCGCAGATTTCCCTGGAAGCTTTGCAAATAAAGCCAATAAAATTTCCACTCCAGAGGAAGTAGTAAATGATGCTCTTAATGCTTTAGATAAGGGTAAATCAACGGTGGTAAGTGGCGGTCTTGTCAATCATGCTATAGTTAACATTTCTAGATTTTTTCCTCGGGAAACTATAGTCAGTCTTTTGGAAAAACAATTTCAAGCTTAGAGGTTATTTTCTATTAGTTAGTGGCTGATTAATTGCTAACTAATAATACAAATTAAAATAATGTTTGCGAGACATACATGATTCGTAAGGGCACGGCATCTACAATCTTTTGGTGTATAAAATTATCTGACGATGCCGTGCCCCTAACTATCTGTTGCATTCTTTTTTCAAAATGGTATACGAGGGGTGCAATGCTTCTTATGCCCTTGTTATTGGTAAAATTATCTTAAACATATCTTGTCAACTGAACTCGGTAACGTTGCTTTTTAGTTATAGCGATGTCACCAACCTCTAAACGTCCCTTACCGCGAATAGCAATTAAGTCTCCAGATTTGACTTGAGCACTGGCTTGGGTGACTTCCTTCCAGTTGACACGTACATCCCCACCAGTAATTAAGTCAGCCATTTTACTGCGGGACATCCCAAAACCAGCAGATGCGATCGCATCTAAGCGTAAAGAGGCTTCCACGGTGGTTAATTCTTTCTTTCTCGGTTCCCGTATTTTTAATTCACTCAAATCAATCCCTTGGGTTTTGACAGGTACCGATCGCACTTGTTTGAGATTGAGTTCTAAAAATTCTACCAACTCTGGTACAACAATTGCCTGGGCACCTCTTTCTCCCAAAAGATTAATATCCCCCGTCTTTTCCCGGACAATCCCAGTCCCTAACATGGCCCCCAAAAAGTCACGGTGAGTGGCGGTGTCAAACAGGAAATTTCCCGCAATATCCACAGCAGCGATCGCAACTTGAGATTGTTCTAGGGGTAATTCGGAACGAGCGATCGCTATTCTTTGCCGTTCAGCCTGGGGATATCCCCCCCAAGCTAGTAATTGTACTTCCGTTAATCGGCTGAAAGCTTGTTGTATTTCTGCTAACTCAGGAGGAGATAAAAAGTCTGTTAACACAACTTCCCAAGTTTTGATAGCTTGTTCTGCTAAATCAATTACACGAGCAACAGTATCCCGATTTTCAACACCTTTTAAAATTTCTTCCCGTGGCAACATTATTAATAGTTATGAATGATGAATGATGAATTATGAATTATGAATTATGAATTAACTTAACTCCTCACTAACGTAGAGTATTGTCTGCGTAACCTTGAATATTTTCGGGTTCAAATTGCCGTAAAATCTGAGTTGCTTTTCGGGTAACACTTTCAGAATCCTGCACCACAATCAGGTATTTATCTGCATTCAGTCTATTTCGATAGGCTAAAGCGTCACCACTACCGAAAAATAAACCTACTCCCCCACCAACAAATATACTGCCTAAACCACCACTCACAGCACCAAGTAGTCCTCCTACCAAATGATTGCCAATTTCACCAGCCCAAGCGAAAGTATGTAAATCGGTGATTAAGCTAAAGGTAAAACCAGCAAAAAAACCGAATGGTACTAACCACAAAGCCATTAATTTAACTTGCTTTCTCGCTGGTTCTTTGGGGTCAATTAAGCCAAATTCATCAGCAGTTTTATAACCTTTACCTAAAATAGTGCTTTTTATTTCTTGCTTTTCTAAAGCTAAGTAAGCAGCTTCGGCTTTAATTCGGTCTGGTAATACAGCAACAAGATAATTCATGGATTTAATCATTTTGATTTGAGTAGTATATTGCTAGGCGATCGCGCAATATGCTTCAGTTAAAGATAATTTTATCGAAGTCAGAAGTTTGAAGTCACCAGGTTTGAGCGTCCTGTTGTTCAAACTTCTGATGATGACTATAGGGTTCAAAAACCCCATCCCCTATGGGTTGTCCGTTTTGAATTGGGGTCCTTTGTCCCCATCTCAAAACCTCGCTCAAACCTTCTTCCTTCTTCCTTCTTCAATTAATAGTGTCCAATGGTTGACAAAAATTATTCCAACCTTGTTTAAAAACATACATGAGAACGGGTGCAGCTAAAATTTTGGGAAAGGTTGATGTTCCATTTAGTTGTGTCATTATCCCTTGGAGTTTACCATTGAGTAAATCTTCCCTTAATTCAGCTTGACAAATAACAGCACGCCATTTTTTAGCCAAAGCATCTAACCATTCTGAATTATCTGCTCCTGGTTCTTGTCCTACCCGAATGGCTAGGGTCATTGTTGCGTCCTCTAAATCTCCCTCGCAATCCTCAATTAAATCAAGTGCTTCCAAGGCTTGGGGATAATCTGCCAACAGAGAACGGAATTGGGCAATTTCTTTGGATGTAACGGTCGTCATAAAGCTGCTTTTACTATATGCCAAGGGTTGATGTACTCAGCTATGTTATTGTAATGATTTCCCAACACATCAACAACTAAACTAAGTGCCAATTTTCTTCAATGGTCACTATTCTAGTTACCAGGCTGAGCCTGGTAACTAGGGGAAAGGAGGCTCTGCCTCCTTTGATCGGAGTTGGTGCAAGTTGTTAGATTCAAGACACAAATGATTTACCAACACTAATTTTTAAATCTCCAAGACAGGCAAAAACCCCTTTTCTCAGGGAAAAGAGGTTGCTCAGCAGTTGAAAACCCGAACGGCTAAATTTAACGGAATGACCTAGAAGTAACAAATCGCTGTAAATTAGCCAAAGAGCGGTTGTAATCGAGAATCGCTTCGATTCGATTGCCTTCTGCCCTAGTTAAATCACTTTCTGAGTCAATTACTTCTGTTTGAGTACCAACACCAGCCTGGAATCTTAACCGAGCTAAACGTAATGCTTCTTTAGCTTGTTCCAAAGCGGCATTAGCAGTTTGGATACTGTCCAAATTAGACTTCAACTGAGAATAAGCCTGTTCTACCTCAAAGCGGATTTGGTTACGTTGTTGAGCAAATTGAGTTTCAGCGATCGCAATATTGGTTTTTGCCTGAGATGCTCTGGCTTTGGCAGCTCCACCATCAAATAAGGTCATGGTAGCCCTTAAGGCAACTGAATAACCATCAGTAAGACCGATGCGATCGTCAAACTGATCCAACAGGTCATAATTAGCAATTACACTAATTTGTGGTCCTAAGGTTGATAATGCTTGTCGCCGTTGCTGCTTGCTGATATTACGTTGTATCAGGTTTTGTCGCAATTCTGGACGATTACCAAAAGCCAGCACAATACTTTCTTCCAAAGATTTATTCCATAAACCCGCCAATTTCACCTCATCAGCAGCACTAATTTCCACTGATTGGGGCAAACTCAAGCGGTTTACTAAGGTACTCCGGGCAATTTTTTGTTGGGAGAGGGCATTAGTTAAATCCTGTTGAGCATTAGCCAAGTTCACCTGAGAACGCAGCACAGCAAACCGCGTACCAACCCCTGCTTGTTCCAAAGCTTCAGCATCTTTTAAACTGGCTTCTGCATTCTTCACGGCAGATTGGGCAATCCGTACCTGTTCATCTGCTTGTTGCAGATTGTAGTATTCTGTAGCAACACTCAGACGAATTTGCTCGGAGATATTCTCCACCTGCAATTCAGCATTACGCATCTGTTCTTTGGCGATTTTAATTGTCGCTGACCTGTTACCAGATGTGTAGAGGTTATAGGTGAATTGTGCCAGGGCTGTAAAGTTGGTAGTTACGGGATCTCGTGAAGGACTACGTAGTTGGGGTGGCAAACCCTCCTCAGCACGGGATTGCAACTCATCACTCAATTGGCCACTAGAAGACTGTTGGCGGCTCACTTGAGTCTGAACGCCGATGTTGGGATATAAAGCTGCTTGTGCCTCTCTTAATGCTCCTTTAGAGCGTTGTAACTGCAATACTGCTACTTGCAAATCCTTATTATTGCGTCTGGCTAATTCCAACGCCTGTTTTAAAGTAATCGGTTGAGTCCCCTTAACCTTCACTTCCTCTGGTTTAGTGGGAAATTTTAAAGGATTGGGACTGGGATTGAGATAGTTAGGAACTGGAGTAGATTTAGTAACCCCTGGTTGTTCCACAGCAGGAGGTTTAGGCTGTTCCGTTTGTGCTAGCTTTTGCCTTGGTTTTGTTTGGCTGTTACATTTATGGGAGGCAAGCACTAAAGCTACGGGTACATTGGTGTTGCCCTTCCTTACCTGCCGGCAGCTATTTAGCTCCACAGGCTGGGATACAGTATTATTTTTACTAGATCTTCGTAAAGCAGATTTTAGGCGATCGCCTGCACTTTGTTGGGAAGAAACTGATTTTTCTGATCTACTAGCAACTAAATTAGTTTCTTTAGCAATAACATTATTTCGTATTCTATTCCCTGCGGATAATGAAGAACTCAGTTGTTTGTCACTTCGAGCCAAATCATTTCCAAGTAAATGCTCAGGAATCGATATTTCAGGTGTCAAAAATGACACCTGTTTTTTACTCTGAATGGGTCTTTTCCCTATGGGTACGCCTGTTTTGCCAGCCACTTGGGTGGATAAATTTTTGCTTGTAACAGGCTCAACCTTAACTATAGTTGTTCCAGCAGGAATCACCTTGGCAGACAGGGGGCGATCGCTAATCTGGAACAATTGCTTTTCATTATTATTACTTAGTAATTTACCACCAGAAGTGGAAGTTAAAACACTGGGCGTGGGATTCAGTTGCGAGTCGTTTACTTTTACAGTCTCAGCCCAAGCAGGCTGAGTTGTTAATACCGCCACTGTCACGCCAGGTAAGAAGCTATGGAATATTTGCTGTCCTTTCACCGCATCCCCTCACACAAAAATTAAGCGGTAGAAACCGTTTTTCACCACAGAATATAACATGATGCTAACTTGAAGTGTCAGAACCCTGCTTGTCTTCAAATCCTCTGACAATGCGAGAAAGTTCCGCCTTCTCATTGATAGTAACGCGTGTTGGAGCACCACTGACAATTCTTTCGTAATTTCGGAAAGAATCTTTGATTTCCGGGCCATCAGCAGTAATATTGTACTCACGGATACCCTTGTCATGCCAAGAGCCGCGCATTTTGAATACATTGATGGCTCGCGACATTTCTCCACGAATTTCCACATATTGCAGCATAATAATCGTGTCAGTAATTGTGGAAATGTGGGAATCTGTAATGGAATGAGAACCCATAAACTGGTCTGTGGTATTGGTGAAAAACCCTGTGATTTCTTCTTGTTTGGCGTAACCCGTGACACCAATCACAAATTGCCTAAATGCATTATTGCTTACCCCCCTAGCCAAGGCAGAAAGGGAATCAATGGCAATTCGAGCCGGTTTAAAATCAGCAATCTCTGACTTGATAATTTGCAAGTGGTCTTCTACCCCTGTAGACTCTGGATAAGTACAAATTATCTTCAACAATCCCTGACGCTCTAACTCCTCAAAATTAATCCCCCAAGAATAGGCATTACGAGACAACTGAGCCCGAGATTCTTCATAAGCAAATAAGATTGCCCTTTCTCCTGTCACACAACCATCTTGGATAAACTTACTCACCAATAAGGTTTTGCCGGTTCCGGTGGCTCCTGTTGCCAAAATAATGGAATCTTTAAAGAAACCACCCCCACACATCTCATCTAGAGTCCTCACCCCAGAGGATACCCGCACGTTGGAGGAACGCTGAGTTAACCGCATCGCCCCCAGAGGAAAAATATTAACACCATCATTGGTAATTGTGAACGGATATTCCCCTTTCATGTGGGTAGTACCCCGTAACTTGAGAATTTCTATAGTACGACGACGACGTTCTCCTTCTAAAACGTTCCGCACAATCACCACATTATCGGAAACAAATTCTTCCACACCAAAAGCTGCAATTGGGCCATACTCTTGACTGCGCTCAGTGGTAATAATGGTGGTGACACCCAATTGCTTCAGACGGGCAACTAGACGAAATATCTCGCGACGTACTATGCCTACGGCTTCATATTGTTGAAAGACAGCAGTTAATGAATCAATAGAAACTCGTTTAGCTTTATACTTACGAATGGCATATTGTAAACGCTCAATCAGTGCAGATAAATCAAAATTACCCACAATATCCTGACCTTCCGGATCTGGAGAAGCATCAAGAATAAATAATTTTCCTTGCTCTATTAGTTGTTGTAAATCCCAACCAAAAATACAGGCATTTTTGATAATATCCCTCGGAGATTCTTCAAAAGTTACAAAAACTCCTGGCTCATCAAAAAAACTAATGCCATTATAGAGAAACTGGAGAGAAAATAAAGTTTTCCCCGTCCCAGAAGTGCCACTGACTAAAGTTGTTCTACCAACTGGAAATCCACCATGACTAATATCATCAAACCCTTCAATCATGGTGCGTATTTTTTCTACGCCTTTAAGTACATTTGTATTGTTTTGCCCTGATTGTTCTTGCTCACTCATTTTTGCTTCCAATCGATGGGTACTTAACCCAGTTTCTATACATCCTCTTTTGTTAAATGACTGACTATTTAAACTTAAATTTTCCTAGTCTTCAGATTCTTCTTCTGTTAATTCTTCATATAATAAATCCAAACCAATTAGTACTCTTTCCCTATCTGATAAATCGCCAATAATTTTGCGGACAGGAGGTGGCAAAATTTTAGACAAAGTTGGCGTGGCTAATATTTTGTCTTCTTCCGCTAGCTGCGGATTCTTTAGCACATCAATCACCTTCAAAGCATAAACCCCTTGAAACTCTTGATCTAAAATGTTTTTGAGTGTTTTCAATGCCCGGACTGAGTTCGGCGTATTACCTGCTACATATAGCTTGAGAACGTAGGTTTTTCTGACTTTATCCATATATGGCACAGGCTATCTATAGATAGGAACGGAAATACATCTTGTAAGTTAACCTAATAGATTATTGCTGTTGTAATTCAGCCTTACCAACAGCATATCTCGAACTGCGCTCCAATCAAACTATAGCAACTCTATCTGGTTTCTGGTGGCTGATGAGAGCATGGCAATGGATAATTACTTGTAAGTCAATAGTACTTAGATCAGCAATGGGAGCATTTTATCGAAAATTGTGTTTGGGGAACCATCCGCTATTAGTATGGATTTTTGCTATTAATTTAAATAGGTATAATCAATAAAATCAATTCAGGATTGGTTGTTGTGTTTGGGTAGAGAACATCTATAGGTCTCGCACAAATGAGCCAAAACATCAATTAAGGCTAAACGGTAGTCTAGTAAAGCTTCATCATCCCTGCCCTCTAACCTCAATTGTTTAGAAAAATCATCGATAATTTCCATATGCATCTCTATAATTTGGGGCACAGGAATATTAGCATAAAATAACGCATTGATAAACTGATCTATTTTGTCTACGATGCTACTATCTGTGGTAAAGTAATTTATAAGAATTTGACGATAATCAGCTTTTAATTGCTTGAGCAATTTTTGCTTCTCTATTAAGTTCATTTTTCAAAAAACGCCCAGCGTTATTGAGTGGGTATATTTCTCAACAAAATTATTCATCTTAAGTAAGTTGTGATTACTTGAATATTTTGTCTTGATAATACCAATAGATATTAAGTAGACGTTTTGGTATTTATACCATTTGCAATCCTTTTTTTTGTCAGGGGGTATGAGATATTCTTCTACCTTGTATATGTTCAAACAAGATTTTTGAGACATTAAGGTGTGGATGAGAATGGGAAAATATGATTTTTTATTGTCTAAATTTTACTCCTTAATAAGATATTTGAACAAACATGAAGGATTGTAGCATTCTCAATCATTATAATTCCTAATGGTTCCAAAGACTTGCTGAGGAACCATAATTGTTTTAGCTGTTGCTATTTCTAGAAGAGTAGTAATAAGTGGATAATGGAAGCTTCACCAACCCTGCCCTAGAAGTGCAGGGACTGGAATAACCAATTATTCCAACCCCAACAGGTGAATAGCAGATTGAGGCGTAGTTTGGTACGTACTTCCGGATGCTTCTCCAGTCCGGACTATCTACAAACCCAATTGATTGGGTGCTCTCAGACAGGACATCTTAACTATGCCTTTAGAGGAGACCTACACCTGACTTTTCATGGGAAGTCCTAAAACATTTGTAAAGGCAGGGGGTAGGGGGTAGGGTGTAGGGTGTAGGGAAAACAAAAAAGTCTTGTTACACCCCACACTCTCTGACTTTTCACGTTATGTGGAAAATTCAGACCTAAACAAGTTTATAGGTTCTTGGCTTATAGGCATTTAACAACCTGTTCTCGTAAAGGATATGTAAAGCCGTTTTGCAAGGGGTCAGACCCCGCCTTCTTTTGGTGGTGAGGGAATGCTGACTAAGAGAACAGGAGGTTGCAGACCCAAATTTTCGATGAACCGGGAACCAGGCAAAAACTGTTAGCAATCAGTCTACCGGGCTGTGATTGTTAACTTTTTTCCCGAGTATCTTTGGCAGATTTATCACACTGCTAGAGATTGCCATCTAATATTCACACAGTACTTCTCAGTTTTACAGCAGGGATATAAGAAAAATAATGGTTCAACAACGCACGCTTCCCAAATTTAATACTGCTAGCGCGAAAATCAGCAAATCCGA
>JASJDS010000104.1 GCA_030065055.1 Calothrix sp. MO_192.B10 | reverse complement strand
TACTTTTTACTTTTTACTTTTTACTTTTTACTTTTTACTTTTTACTTTTTACTTTTTACTTTTTACTTTTTACTTTTTACTTTTTACTTTTTACTTTTTACTTTTTACTTTTTACTTTTTACTTTTTACTTGGTTGACATCTTTAGCCAAGCAAAAATCATATCTACTGTTAACTCTAGCTGAATCCCATCTAACACAGGTAAATGATGCTCATGAGGATTCTCGGCGGGAATGCTACTGAGTAACAATTCTGGTTGTTGACCCGGTCGAAATACTAAAATAGACCTATCTGCAGGATCGAGTAACCAACCTAGCTGACAGCCATGTTCTAAACAATAAAGAATATTCCCAATTACCCGATTTGAACTCTGTTCTGGAGAGAGAATTTCAATTGTCCAATCTGGAGCTAATAAAAAATCATTGGGAACTTCCCCATCTGCATCAAATGGAATTCGTGACCATTTGAATACTGCGATATCGGGTACAATAGAGCGATCGCCAAATGTACAACGCAATTCTGGGAAGGCATAAGCAATTTCCCTGTTTTCTGTGTTCTCGTTGATACTATTGCAAAGTTTTAGCTGCAATCGACTATGTTTTCCTTTTGGCATTGGCTTTGGGAAAATCTTACCGTTGATATATTCCCTGGCTGGTTTTGTCTCTGGGAGCTTGAGAAATTCTTCCAGGCTATGGGCTGGGGTAATTGTGACTGTCATGGCTCCTGAACTTTGGGAAAATGTATCTTCAGTTTACCAGTAAAGAAGTTTTGGAGTTGCGATCGGCAAAGCTTAACTGACATCTTGTACCCAAGTATTAATACTGATTTTTTATGTTCTTAATAAACATATATTTTTATCAGCAACAGGAAAAATTAGGTTTTTTAGCCTGGGTGGTTGCCGCGCTACGCTCGCAAGGCTTTGTTTGTAGGGTGAACGAAAAAATGTGTGGTCAAGCCAAAATACTTATTACTTATTACTTATTACTTCTGAAGCAATACAGCTAACGGAAACAAAAATATGACCGTAACTATTCCCATCCAAGCCATAGAACTTGCTCCTGGTAGCCAAATTGCCATTCATAACCTTTCCTGGCAAGACTTTGAGCAACTTCTCCAAGACTTAGGGCAAAAACGCAATACCCGCGTCGCATACTACCAAGGAACCCTAGAAATCATGTCTCCCTTAGCATTACACGAGCGTCCCCATCGCATCATTGCTTACATCATCACTACAATTTTGCAAATCCAGGGACGGGACTGGGAAGATTTCGGCTCCACAACCTTTAAACGTGCAAATGTAGCTGGCATTGAACCAGATACCTGCTTTTATATTAAAAATGCTAACCAGGTTAAAGGATGTACCCAAATGGATTTAACCGTATATCCTCCACCAGACCTTGCCATTGAATCTGATGTTACCTCAAAAACAGCCCTCAATGCTTACATATCCATAGGCGTTCCCGAAGTATGGATTTACAGCAAACATCAACTAACCATTTATCTTCTCCAAGCAGATAGATATGTAGAATCGCCTTTCAGTCCCACCTTTCCCAATTTACCTGTAACCGAACTTATTCCCCGACTGGTGCAAAAAGCCATTAATGACGGAACTAGTCAAATGCTGGGTGAATTGAGAGGTTTGTTGGGCTAAAAGCAACACCATACAAAATAATTACGTCAAGTGAAGGAAGAAGAAAGAGGGAAGAGGGTTTGAGCGGAAAAATCCTCAGAGGTGCCTCCAGCTCCCACTGCCGTATCCGTTGCCAGAAGCCTTCAGTGATTTTAATAACTATTAATATTCTCAACTTGAGAATTTCTTAGACTGGAAATTATTAGAGATAAAAATGTTTATTATGAAACCAAGGTTTAAACCCCTACTGCTAGCTATTAGCTGGGTAATGCTATCAGCTAGCACATCTATCATTATTATTTTTACACAATCTAACACGCCCATTTCCGCCCAAGAGCCTGCCGTTATTATTGATACTAGGAAAATACCTGATTCCGCAGAAACACCATCAATCCCAGCAGAGCCAACAGCACCAACACCAACACCGACAACCGATGACTCAGTTAGCGATACTAAAAAGCCAGAAGCATCTACCCCCGATTCCCCAGTTAGCGATACTAAAAAGCCAGAAGCATCTACCAATGAGAAAAAGCCTGCTAAAGTCACCGAGGAGAAACCCAGTCCCGAAGAAATCGCCCGCCAGCAAAAACTGATTGCAGCGGATCGGCTTTACTTGGGAGGACAATTCGTTGCCGCCGAAAAGCTATATCGAGAAGTGAAAAAGCCTTTTGCCAATACATCGGATATAGCAGAGCGACAGGAAGCAATGATCGATCCTAGTCAACTTTCCCCTGCGGGGAAGGTATATTGGCGGGAATCGGAGGCTGGTATTGCTAATAATTTAGAAACTAGAACCCTAGTACCCCTGGAACTGTTAGTTGAGAAATATCCTGAATTTATCCCTGGTCATATTCGCTACGCCGAGGCACTGAAAAAATACGATCGCCCTAAAGATGCATTGCAAATAATAGAACGTGCTGCCACTGCCTATCCCAATCAAGTCGATTTAGTCAAGGCAAGGGTGGAGGCTTTGGCAGAGAATAAAAAGTTTATGGAGGCGAGTATTGCCGCCCGTCAATTTGCGGTTCTCAATCCCAACCATTCCCAAGCATCGGTATTGAATGAGTTAGCTGATGAGAATCTCAAACGCTACAAATCCCGTACCCGTTCCCGGATGAGGGGTAATGCCCTGGCAAATATTATTACTGGTGCTTTGGGATATGCGGTTACAGGCAGCTTACTTGGTCCATTTTCTGCCCTTGATTCTACCATTTTACTCCTCAGGGGAGAATCATCTGTGGGCAAATCGGTGGCAAAACAAGCGAAAAAACGATTGGATTTAGTTGAAGATGCAGAAATTAGTGCCTATGTCAATGAAATCGGGCAGAAGCTGGCAAATGTTGCCGGTAGGGAGGACTTTAAATATGAATTTTCCACCATCGCCAATGAAAGTATTAACGCCTTTGCCCTACCTGGAGGTAAAATCTTTATTAATGCTGGGGCGATCGCTAAAACCAAATCAGAGGCAGAATTAGCAGGTTTAGTTGCCCATGAATTATCCCATGCGGTGCTTTCCCACGGTTTCCAATTAGTTACCCAAGGGAACCTGATTAGTAATGTCACTCAGTATCTACCCCTTGGTGGTACGGTGGGTAGATTATTTTCTCTCAGCTATAGCCGGGATATGGAACGTCAGGCTGATACCTTGGGAACTCGCTTAATTGTGGCTACTGGTTATGCTGCGGATGGTTTACGTAACTTGATGGTGACAATGAATAAGGAACAAAAAAATGCTCCTCCCCAATGGTTATCATCTCACCCCGGCAGCAGCCAACGAGTCCGCTATCTGGAGGATTTAATTACCCGCAGTGATTATAATCGCTATGCCTATGAAGGAGTAGAAAAACACTTATCTATTCAAGCCAAGGCCAAAAAAATATTGCAGGAGAAAAAAGAACGGGAGGAAAAGAAACGTAAAAAGAAAAGGAGTTGATAGTTGTTAGTTGTTAGTTGTTAGTTGTTAGTTGTTAGTTGTTAGTTGTTAGTTGTTAGTTGTTAGTCTTTAATTCATCACTCCCTCACTCCTTCACTCCCTCACTCCTTCACTCCCTCACTCCCTCACTCCCCCACTCCCCCACTCCCTCACTTCTATAATTTTCCAGGTTTGTACTAAGTTAGACGACTTGAATGTGCTGAGTAATGCCAAGATATGTATAGCAGAAAGCAGAGAAAAGAAGACAGAGGACAGAGGACAGAAGGTTGATTTTTTGATTCCTTCGTTCTTAGCCCTTTAACTTGTCTTAACCTTTGTGGCTAACGCTATAGCAGGAGCAGATTCAAAATCTTATGCCAGAATTACGTCAATCCATTGCCCAGCACTACCATGAACGTACCAAGTACGATCCTGAAACTATTGCCGCCAAAAATCAGGGATTAGATTGGGCGAAACAGCCCGTACCATTCAAGGAGTACAAAATTGGCTCTGATTTTGATCTTAAGCCCTACCTGCAAGAGAAACCAGAAGTATATGCGAACGATCCTCAAGGGCTGTGGTGGCAGAGACTTTCCCGTCTCCTGTTTTGTAGCTATGGGCTGACTGCAAAAATGCCTTCTTTGGGAAGTGCCGTCTATTTACGTGCTGCCCCTAGTGCTGGCGGTTTATACCCTGCTGAGGTTTACTTAGTCTCTCGTGGTACACAAATGTTACCTGCTGGACTATATAACTACCAGTGCCGGACTCATTCCCTGATGCATTTTTGGTCAAGTGATGTTTGGCACAGTTTACAAGAAGCTTGCTTGTGGCATCCGGCATTGGAGAGTACCCAGTTAGCCATAATCGTGACTGCAATTTTCTACCGTTCGGCATGGCGGTATGAGGATCGAGCTTATCGGCGAATTTGCCTAGATACAGGGCACTTATTAGGTAACATTGAATTGGCTAGCAGCATCGTCGATTATCGTCCCCATTTAATCGGTGGTTTTATCGATGAAGCGGTTAATGAACTATTATACATCGATTCCCAGCAAGAAGGTGCGATCGCAGTATTACCTCTGGCAGATTTATTAGATATTCAACAAAACTTGCCTACATGGCGAACTGCACTCCCTTCTGGCACTGAAACCGAGTATCCCCAAATATTAGATGGAGAACTGTTGCAATATTTTCATCAAGCAACACAGATTCAACCAGGTACTACAGGTAAAATTAATTTGCCAGAGGTACAGCCAGAAAAGTCCCTAGAAGATAAATATAATTTTCCCTTCTGCCAAAAAATTCCCACCGCTACTAACCCAATTTACTGGGGAGAACAACTCGAAGACTTAGAATCAACCATTTGCCACAGGCGTTCTACCCGTGCTTACAGTGGAGAAGATTTAACCCTAGATGAACTCAAAGCTCTACTTAGCTTTACTTACCAACCCCAAGATTATATTGATGAAGGTTTAGATAATTTTCCAGACTATTTCGACTTGAATTTAATCGAAACCTTTATTGTCTGCTCTGGGGTGGAAGGATTAGAAGCTGGTTGTTACTATTATGCTCCCAAAGCCCAAGAACTGCGACAAATTCGATTTAAGAACTTTCGCCGAGAATTACATTTTCTCTGCTTGGGACAAGAATTAGGTAGGGATGCCGCAGCAGTATTATTTCATACTGCAGACTTAAAAGCAGCCATAGCCCAATATGGCGATCGCGTTTACCGTTATTTACATATGGATGCTGGACACCTAGGACAAAGGCTCAATTTAGCTGCTATTAAGCTACATTTGGGAGTGAGTGGTATTGGTGGCTTTTTTGATGATCAAGTGAATGAAGTATTAGGTATCCCTGACGATGAAGCGGTCATTTATATTACTACTTTGGGTCGTCCTCGTTAGTCATGGAATTTTGGATTTTAGATTTTGGATTTTAGATTTTGAAAAGCTGATAATCCGTGGTTGATTTTAGATTAGTTTCAAAAATATCAGGACTTACGCAATTGTCACAATCGTTGATTGGTGCGTGAGGTTACAAGGCTGATGACTACGTTCAAATATTCTTGCAGCGTCAGAATAATTGGTAATTACTCCCTTCGGTGCTATAAAATTACCGAAAAATTGTAGGCGCTGAGGGACGAAACCCAGCATATCGTTGGGTTTGGTTTCGTTCAACCCAACCTACGTTATAGGTAATCTTCTGCCGGGAAGGGAGTAATAAATCAGACGCTCGTAAGGCAGGAGAGTGCGTTTTAACGTACTTGATTTATTAGCCTTGAAATTTATTTCAAGGTGGGAATGTGGGCTAAACGAAATTGCTGCAAGTTATCAGTTTTAACCAACGTCAAAAATGATAAAATTAAGGCGCGTCAGTACAAGACATTAAAACCTACCGGGGGAATCTCGGAAAGTAAACGCCCAACACCTGAATCGGCAGGGTTTTAAGGAAATATCAGTACTCCCAATTGGGTAAACGTATTGAGCCTGGGAAATTGCATCTCTCAAGATAACAACATCCCGCAAGGGATAGGTTGTGAATCTCCTTACTTCTAGTAAGGAGAGTGTCAATTAAGTATTGGAAGCATGGCAGCGTTGATTGGACGAGATTTGTTAAGTCTAGCCGAACTCAGTCCGACTGAAGTTCAAGAATTACTGCAACTAGCAGCTCAACTCAAATCCCAGGAGTTGAATTTGCGCTGCCATAAAACCTTAGGACTGTTGTTTTCCAAAGCTTCTACCCGCACCAGAGTTAGCTTCACAGTAGCAATGTACCAGTTGGGCGGACAGGTAATCGATCTTAATCCTAATGTTACCCAAGTTAGCCGTGGCGAACCCATACAAGATACAGCGCGAGTATTAGACAGATATTTAGATGTTTTGGCAATTCGGACTTTTGCTCAAGATGAGTTGGAAACCTTTGCCAAGTACGCTAAAATTCCCGTAATTAATGCTTTGACAGATTTAGAACATCCTTGTCAAATTTTGGCAGATTTAATGACCATTAAAGAGCGTTTTGGTCAACTGAGGGACTTAACTTTAACCTATGTGGGTGATGGTAATAACGTTGCTAATTCCCTGATGCTGGGTTGTGCCTTGGTGGGGATGAATGTACGAATTGCCACCCCCAGTGGCTACGAACCCAATGCCATGATTATTGAAAAAGCACGAGCGATCGCTAATAATACAACCCAAGTTACAATTATTAAAGATCCCCACGCCGCAACCGAGGGAACCCATGTAATTTACACAGACGTGTGGGCTAGTATGGGACAAGAAGCCCAAGCGAGCGATCGCAACCCCATTTTTCAACCATATCAAATTAATACACAATTATTAAGTCTGGCAGCAAAAGATGCCATAGTTTTACACTGTTTACCAGCACATCGCGGTGAAGAAATTACCGATGAAGTCATTGAAGGTTCTCAATCCCTAGTTTGGGAACAAGCAGAAAATCGAATGCACGCCCAAAAAGCTTTGCTGGCTAGTGTTTTAGGCGCAGAATAAGTTTAGATTTTAGATTTTAGATTTTAGGTTGTAGATTGCATTCTGGGAAATATCTCAATTTCACATCCAGAAATTCTCATGCAGGGAGAGCTATTTTGTAGTACTAATGTTCTTAGGACAATTGTACTTTAGCTCCCAGCAAAACTTATGGAAAGACTAACAGAAGCTCAACAAGAATTATATGATTGGCTCAGGGAATATATTCGTAGCCGTCAGCATTCGCCTTCCATTAGGCAAATGATGGAAGCCATGCAGTTAAAATCACCAGCACCAATTCAAAGTCGCTTAGAGCATTTACGCAATAAGGGATACATTGAATGGAGTGAAGGTAAAGCGCGAACGATTCGGATTTTAAAATCTTTAAAACCAGGTATCCCTGTTTTGGGGACTATCGCCGCCGGTGGTTTGGTAGAACCATTTACCGATGCGGTAGAGCATATTGATTTTGCTAATTTAAGTTTACCGTCCCAAACCTATGCCTTGCGGGTGACTGGTGACAGTATGATTGAAGACTCAATTTTAGATGGGGATTTGGTATTTTTACGCCCCGTATCAGAACCAGACATGATTAAGGATGGTACAATTGTGGCGGCGAGGGTGGAAGGATATGGTACAACTTTGAAGCAATTTTTCCGCCAGGGGGATATAGTTACCCTCAAGCCAGCAAATCCCCAATATCAACCCATCGAAGTATCAGCAGTTCAAGTAGAGGTACAGGGTTCCCTTGTAGGTGTTTGGAGACACTATTACTAACTGTCATTTGCAAGCTACAAATAATGTTTGCGACACATACATTTTTCCTTAGGGCAAGGCACCAGAGTGATAATTTTATATACCAACAAATTGTGGATGCCGTGCCCTTACTCCTACTCTGCTCCAAGCCGCTACCGCGTCTACACTCCCTATTTTCAAGACAGTCCTCCACGGGAAAATCCTACAACCAAGGATGAAAATGCTTTGTGACTAACTCCTCAAGGGCGCACGCAATGCGCCCCTACAAGCTCCGCGCTGATTAACTATTTTCAAGTTAGTCCCAATGAAAAAATTAAGCCCGTAGACGTGTAGCGGCTTCGGTGTAGGGTAGGGCACACTGCGCGTTAGCTCCCGCTCCTCTGAATTACTTGTTACTTATTACTTATTACTTATTACTTATTATATCAGGTTCGCCTAATTAGTTACGATAAAAACTTTGCACACTTCTTTGCGTCTTCGCGCCTTTGCGTGAGCTTTTATAATAACTGCTTAACCGAACATGATATTACTTCATCATCCCATCACCTGTTTCAATGTAGATTACCTGATAGCGATCGCCCAATCAATGACTTCTGAGAATATAGTCTCAAATCTAGCTCCAATTCTCCTACTAGGGAAGCAACTACAGCCTTGAGGGAACCTGTTTCCTGAAAAACTCTCCGTTGACGAACATAACTGGCTCCTGTTTGCAGTCGTTGGCTTAAGAATTGCAGATATGACCCTTCACCCAACATATCAGCAGTACTTGCCAATGCATCTAAAATATCGACTACTATATCTCTAATTGGTCGGCTGTTACCAAATGTATCGTAAATATACCTAGCATCTAAAGCCAAATGAGAGGCTCGGAAGTAGTTTTCCCGCTCAACTAACCAATGCTGCGGTTGTAAGATATATCCCCGAACTTTACCTTGACGATGTAATCGCAAGTATAAAATAAGACTGTGGATTAAAGCAGCCAGGGCAATTGACTCCTTGAGTGTGGGTTGAGCATCCATCACCCGAACTTCCAAAGTGCCAAAATCTGGGTGAGGACGAATATCCCAATGGATATCGCGGATAGTCTCACAGATCCCTGCATATTTGCCCATGACGAAAAAATCAGCAAAATCCTGCCAATTTCTAAAAGTTGGAGTAATACCATAGGTTTTCATTGCTGCCAGAAACCGTTGGCGGTAGCAGGCAAAGTTAGTATCACGCCCCCACCAAAATGGAGAACTAGCAGACAGAGCCAATAAGATGGGGAGATAGGGTTTGAGCCTAGCCATAATATCTATGGCTTCCTCCCCAGAAGGCATCCCCACATGAACATGTTGGGCAAAAGTGATCATCATATCTGCCAGATAACCGTAATCCTGTTGTAAAATTAAGCTGCGAGGAACGGGGGTAATGGGGTAAATGCGATCGCAAATAGGATTGGTTCCCGCCCCACAGATAGTCATACCCAAATGGTCACACCTAGCTTTGAGAGTGCTGAGAACCGAGAGCATCTCAGTTTCTAACTCAGGGATATCCGCACATACTGGGGAAATAATTTCTACCGTTGCTTGGTTAAACTCTGATTTGATCCAAGGATAATTGGAGTCTTGTTCCAGGATGGGCAAGATACCAGCCACCAATTCTAATGTCTGGGAATTGAGCAGTTGTAATTCTATTTCCATGCCCACGGAAGCTGTGGGGGAACTGTTGAAGACAATATCTTTCATTGTGACAATAGTTAGGAGTAGGGGCACTGCGGCTCGCGCCCTAGAGGATTGAGGAGTTAGGAGTGGATCCAATACTGCTCGGTTAAGGATTTTCGTAGGTTGGGTTGAACGATAGTGAAACCCAACAAATGCTTGTATAGCACTACGTGCTAGGGAACAGGGAACAGGGAATAGCAGGCTGTCAAAAGGTTTCAGGATTTAGAAATGTCCTAACTGCGGAGGCGTAGTGCTATAAATGTTGGGTTTCGTTCCTCAACCCAACCTACATAATTTTATTTTTTTGAGCTTCACCGACAAGTATTGGGAGCGGGTTAGAAAGATTTTTCATCGGACTGCCCTATGGCTCCTGCTATAGTTAGTGATTGGCTACTTTGAGTATTCTATGATGGCTTCACGGACAACGCGATCGAAGAATGCCGCACCAATCTTCAGTGCTTCTTCATCAAAGTCAAAGGATGGGCTATGTAAGGGTATATTTTCACACCCTGGACAACAAGCTCCAAACCTGACATAACAGCCGGGAATTTCTTGCAGGTAATAGGAAAAATCTTCCGCTCCCATACTGGGTTGCTCCATAGCCACAAATCCTTCTTCTCCCAGTAAATTTATTACCGCCCGTTTGGCGATTTCTGCCTCTTTTAAGGTATTGATGACTGGGGGATATCCTTCACGAATTTCCACCACCACTTCGGCATTATGTAATTCCCCTACGGCGTTGGCTATTCGTTGTAGTCCATTGATAATATGGTTACGTACTTCCGTATCAGTAGTGCGGATAGTGCCATTGAGTCTGGCTGTCTCTGCAATCACATTGCCAGCAGTACCTGCTTCCACCTTACCAATGGTGACAACGGAAGGATGAGCCGGGTTGATTTCCCTAGAAACCAGGGTTTGCACTGCCATAATTAACAACCCCGCAACCACCACCGCATCCACAGCTTCATGGGGTCTAGCTCCATGTCCTCCTCGTCCCTTCACCCGAATGGTAAAAGCATCAGAGTGGGCAGTAATTGTTCCACTAGCAACCATGATCTCACCTACATGATAGTGGCGGGTAATATGACCACCAAAGATGGCATTGACCCCTTCTAATGCCCCTGCCTGAATCATAGTCCTCGCGCCACCACCTTTTTCTTCCGCAGGCTGAAAGATAAACACCACATTTCCCTGGGGGGGATTCTCTTTCAACATAGCCGCAGCACCTAGTACCATTGCCATATGACCATCATGGCCGCAAGCGTGCATTTTACCAGCATTGATGGAAGCAAAAGGCAGTCCAGTATTTTCTTCACAGGGGAGAGCATCCATATCTGCCCGTAAGGCAACTGTTGGTGTTTTTGTACCACCATTTTCTAACCTCGCAATTATTCCACCACCTACCCCCCCATACTCAAAGGGAATACCCAATCCCTTGAGTTCATCCATAATCACGATTGCCGTATTACGTTCTTGGAAGGCTAGTTCTGGATAACGGTGAAAAGTCCTTCGCAATTCCACCATGCGAGGGAAAATTTTCTCGGAGCTTAAAACCGTATTCATATCTATTTCCTGGGTAGTTACAAAAATTCATAAACTTGAAGATGAATTAATTGCGATCGCAATTAAGATGAGAGAAAAGTTAAAAGGATAAGGGTTTAGGACTTACGCAGCTGGCATATTTTTTCTGTAGGGGAGGCAAAATGCAGTGTAGATTTTCTAACCGCATTATTGCCGTTATGTGACGCTGCAAAAATGTTTGAACCTAAGCAATGAGACTTATAGCGTCACGCATCAACCACCGATTGTGACACACAGCTTTAGTCCTGGGGTTAAAGGCTATTCTTTCCCATGTTTTCTTCACGTTAACCCTTAACAGAGCAATATGGACATCTTTCTTCTTTAAACTTAATCGCAAAAAATGAGGAACTTGTGAAGTGAAGGAGGGAAGGAGTGAAGGAGGGAAGCTGATAACTGATAACAAAAAGCTGAAGACTTATACCATTTCTTGCACCTATCCGTATAAACCACGAAAAGCTTAAAAGCGGCGCAATAAAGCTACATTATCTTACCTGGTTTTTATCGATAAATTAAGGTTGTATCCTTAATACTGAGTGATAAAATTACATCATTTTTTATTGGTGCAAGATGTGAGTTAACCCGGATTTCTCACTCGTGAGAAAAAGTCAGTGAATTGAAATTATTTGAATGAAATAAAGACAATCATGTAAACACGACAAAAACGTATCAAATTATATTAGATACCAATGTATTACTCGCAGGTTCGCGCTCACAGCGCGGTGCATCGGGAGCATCCCAGATTTTATTAGCAACTAGAGAAAAATCAAACCGTCAAGTGCTTCGCGCAATTCGTAATTTATAATTCGTAATTCGTCATTGCGAGGAGGAACGACGAAGCAATCGCATGGACTTATTCTTAGTTGAAAATCTTACGATTGCTGAGTCCTGACGGACACGCTCCGCGCTAAGCGTAGCTATGGCGTAGGCTTTACGCAATGACAGAATCTTTAAAAAAGTGGCATGCTCCCGGTGTATCTTTGCAGCCTGCTGATAAATTTGGCATTAAAGTTGTCACACCTAAACAGTTTTTGCAAGCAATGGGAAAAATCCAATGACTAATTTAAACGTGCAAATTCCTGATTCTCTATATCAACAAATTGAAAATTTAGCAGTAAGAGAAAATATACCACTCGAACAACTTGTTGCAATTGCTTTGTCAGCACAAG
This sequence comes from Calothrix sp. MO_192.B10, assembly GCA_030065055.1. Taxonomy (GTDB): domain Bacteria; phylum Cyanobacteriota; class Cyanobacteriia; order Cyanobacteriales; family Nostocaceae; genus Calothrix_A. The sequence continues at coordinate 17,500 of JASJDS010000104.1, read as the reverse complement.
TTGCGGCATGGAATACCAAAGATTATTTGTCAGAAAAAGCGAAACGCGGTAGTTGGGAAAAATTTCAACAAGTTTTAAAAAAAGTACCTGATGTAGAGCCAGAAGATGACGATAAATTGTAATTACTAAAATCTCATGCCCTATTATTCTAACATACTTTCTACCCAACCAAGGTCAAATATCAATTCATAAATTCGATTATGAACCTTGAGTAGTCCTTCTTCTTGAATGACTAACCCAGACAAAAGTAATTCTCTTACTTCTAGACTGTCAACTTTTGTAATTGCTCCTTGCTGTAAAATTTGTTGATAAATTTTCCAAAGTTTCACAGCTTCTAATTCCGGATTGAGTGAGTGATTTTGTATTGTATGATGACGATGGCTATTACGCTTCGCGTAGCGGCAAAGCCGATCCCGAATAGTTTTTAAATGTTGTGGCTCGTCTTGGGATTCCCAATTTTCAATGATTTGCGTTTGCACCAAATCCTCAATCCATTCTGCTTCTATACCAGGAGCAATGGCGTATGGCGAATTACGAATCAGATTACAAATTTTTTGGGTTAGAAATGGCTGACCATTTGTCCACTTTAATACTTCTTTCAGTACAACTTGAGGATCGTTGACTTTTTCTTGTAATCCTTGTAGTAAAGGTTGAGCCTCATGTAGTTGAAAACCTTGCAATCGAATGGCATTACCAATATTAAAAGGAGTACGATTTTTATCTTGAATAAATTGAGAAGGTGTGGCTACACCAAGCAGTACAAAAGTAAGTCTATTATATTCTATATTATTAGCACGTTGATTATAGCAATTGCGAATCATGATGAAAAAATCATCAATTTGAAAGCCTAAGTTAATCATGCTATCAATCTCATCAATAAAAATAATAATTTTTTCACTAATATTTTCCAGTAATACCTGATTTAAAAATTCGCTCACACGCTGAATGGGTGATAACATTTCATGTTCGCGCCACCACTTACGGATATCTATTTTTTCTAACAGGTTCAAGCTATTGGCTAATATATAAATAAATCCCGCATACCACTGTTCCATTGTGACATAATGGTTGCCAATCTCTGAAATATCAACAGCAGCACAAATAAAACCCTCTGCTTCTAGCCTGTTCATAACTTGGACTCGCAGGCTAGACTTACCCATTTGTCGGGCGTTGAAGATATAACAAAATTCGCCCAACTTCAAAGATTTGTAGAGATATCGATCTGCAGAACGTACCACATAGGTAGGCGCATCCATTGGTAGACTACCTCCTACTTGATACTCATAATTAGAAATTTTCTCTCCGCTTCTGAGTAAAGCATTCTCAATTAATAACTCAGATTGAGTAGCTTTGAGAATTTCTAGAGTTTCTGATAGTTTTTGCGTTCTTTCTTCGACTTTTTTTTCTAAATTAGCATTAGCGTACTCTAATTCCTCTGTAGCTCGTTGTAAAGCAATATTTTTTTGTGATAATTTTTTAGTGAATTTAATTCTCTGAGCTTCAGCTTGCTTCCTTTCAGTCATATCTCGAAAAGCTGCAATCGCATAAATTATTTTACCATTGCCATCGAAAATAGGTGTTGCTGATACCTCTAAGGGAATAACTAGATCTCCTCGATGAATTTCAGTATCATCTACGGTAACAGTTTCACCTTGCAGTGCCCTAAAAATAGGCTGTTTCTCAGCAGGATAAATATCTTGGGTACCTGTTACATAAGCTTGATAAAACTCTGGCAATTTATCTAAACTCATATCTGGTACTATCTCTTTACCTAATATTTTTTGTGCAGTCTTATTGGCATAGTAAGATTGACCTCTAGAATCAACTACAAATATTCCTACTGGTACAGCATCTAGGAATTGAGATAATCTTTTTCCGCTGTTAGATAAGGCTTCTTGTGCCTGTTTACGGTCTTTAATTTCTTGACTTAATATACTATTTAAAGAGGTAGTCTTTTCATATAGTCTGGCATTTTCAATCGAAATAGCTGCTTGGGAAGATAATATTTTTAAAACTTCTAATCTATCTGAAGTAAAGGCTCCTGAAGTTAGGTTATTTTCTAGATACAGTATACCTATACATTTACCTTGATAAACAATAGCAGTACATAAAATAGACTTGGGCTTTCTGGCAACTATATAAGGATCTGTAGAGAATATACCTTCATAGTTTACATCATCAATAACTACATCTTGCCAACTTCTATGTACATAATTAATAATAGATAGAGGTAACATACATACTTGTTTATGATGCACTAAGACTTCTATATCTTCATCTATTATATCTATTTTACTTTGTGCCTTTATTCGTAATTCTCCTTCTACATCTAACAAGAGATAACATGATTGGGCACCAGCATTTTTTAACACAATTGCCATGATCTTTTCCAGCAGTTTATCTAGGACAATTTCACCAGCAATCGCTTGAGATGCTTTAATAACTGCTTTTAAATCTATTTGATTAGTGGTAGTTTTATTAGTAATAATTGAATTGCGATTGATTGTAATTGTATCTATAATATCTGGTATAGATATTTGATTTAATATCTGGGCATATTTAGATTTTAAATTTTCAACCTTAGCCTTTGCTCCCCAATTACTATAGCCACAGCAGGCTGACTTGATATATATTTCTGCTATTTTCATCCTGCCGCAAGAAAGATAAAAGTCTGCTGCTCTCTCATTAGCCAAAGCTTCTTCATGAATGTATCCATTTTCTTTTGCTCCAGAAATGGCGCGATCATAATAATCCATTGCTAATATTTTTTGACCATAATTACGAGCTTTCTCAGCTTCTATTAAATAATATTTATGCTGATAATTAGCAGGAGAATTATCTGCCCATATTTTCATCTTTTCTTGATTATTATTTACAATATCTAGAAGGCTTTGACATTTGCTTAAATCAGATTCTATTTGTAGATTGTAGGATTGAGATAATTCCGCCAGAATAGCCAAAGAATAATAGAAAATATAATTAACATACCCCATGGTAGTAATTATCGGTTCTATATAATTTTCAGTTAATTTGGCATTCTGTATGGATTTTTGATAATCTCCAAATAAATAACAAAGTATAGTTTTAGCTGCATAAATTGAAAACAGCGACTGAATATTATTAACTTCTGACAAATAAGGTAATATTTCTAATTCATTAAACTCTTCACCTATCAGATAATCTGGAAATTTTTCACAATTATAATCTAGCAAAGTTAAAGTTACTTGTCTCCATATTTTACTATGGTAAAAAGCAAATTCATTTTTCAATTGAGAAATTAAATTAATATATTTCGATTGATAATCATAAACCTGTTCTAGGCTAACTCCAAGTAAAAATATATTTTGAGTATAGAACATGGCAGCATAACTTGTATATTCTAAATCACCATTTGTTAATCCAATCTCAATTGCTTTTAATGATAATTCTAAAGTTTCTCTACCATGCTCTTTCCAGTGTATAATGCAAATGGAAACGAGATGATAAACCCGACACATTGTTTGTTGTATATCTAACTTTTCAACTAGATTTAGAGCTAGTTTACCAAACTTATATCCTAAATCTATGTCGTTCATTGAACCACATAAAAGTAAACCATAAAGACCATAAGCATAAGCAGCAGAGGGAGTATTTCCGTAGTGACTACAAATATTAATCATGGTTATAATAATTGGTGCTACCAGTGCTGGATTACTAATAAAAGCAGGAGCAGTAATAGTTTCTAAAATATCCACCACCTTGATTTTATAAATGTCAGTCATTTCTGATAAGTTAAACAAGTCCTCGATAATCAGTTGTTTGTTTATTTCTTGGGAAAGATTAACTTTCAAAATATCCAAAACTTGAAATCCAATATCTAGAGCCTGTTGCATTTCATTTTGATAAATACAAAACTTAATTTTCAATTCATATAAATTAATTTTATCCAGAAGATTTTTAGCTTTTTTAATGGCAATTTTATAAAGATTAAATGCTGATTTTATATGAGTATTTATAAATTCTAATTCTATATTTCCCAGATATAATTCAAAAGTTAATTCATAGTTGGCGAACCAGCTATCTTCATCTAATAAATTCAAGGCAAAACGGAAATATTCTAGTGATGATATATAGGCATTTGCTGCCTTAGCTTTATAACCAGCAATAAGATTTAATTGTGCTAATTCATATTTGTCTGAGCGTAATTTATTGAATTCAAAACCAAGATTCAATTGATTTACCAAATCAAATATTTTTTCTTCTATTTTTTCTGGACTAGTTTGATTGAGTAGTAGTTGACCAATTTGCCAATGAATTTCTTGCTTTTGTCGATCTGGAATTAGGTAATATGCTGCTTGTTGTACTCTATCATGCAAAAATTTATATTCCTGGTTTTTATTTTGATTATGATTATTTAATTTTAATAATGAATTGTTGTTTCTAAATACAGAGGATTTAGTCAATTTTCTGTTCTCATTTACTGGTAATATAAAACCAGTTTTAATTGCTTCTAAAAGTTCATTTTTTGTGCATTCAATATTTTTTTTGTTAATAATAGATAGAGTCTCTATATTAAATTTACTACCAATACAAGAGGCCAGTTTTAAAATATTTTGTGTATCATGATGCAGTTGAGAAATATTACTAACCATTAATTCAACGACATTATCACTAATCGCCATATTTTGGATTCTATCAATATCCCATTTCCAAGCTCCATGATAATCATCAAATTCAACTAATTGTTCCTGGTGAATAGCTTTGAGTAATTGAATCAAGAAAAAAGGATTGCCATTAGTTTTTTTGTGTAATATTTTTGCTAATAAATATGAAATTTCTGACTTGCAGTGACAAAGATCAACAAGTAATTGATGGATATATTCTACATTTAATGAATCAAGGATAATGGTACTTATCTTCACTTCAGTATTTTGCATTTCCTCCAAGATATTCATAAAAATGTTTGTATGAATTACTTCATGGTTTCGATATGTGCCAATCACTAAAAGATGCTTAATATCAGAGCTATTCATCAATAGTTGGATTAATTTTAAGGAGCCTGAATCTGCCCAGTGCAAATCATCAAGAAATATAACTAATGGATGCTCTTTAGTACTAAAGATATTAATAAATTTCTGGAATACTAAATTAAAGCGGTTTTGAGCTTCAGTAAATTTCAGATGAGGAACAGGTACCTGTTTACCAATAATTATTTCTAATTCGGGGATAAAATCAATGATTATCTGAGCATTGCTACCGAGATTAGTGAGTATTTTTTGCTGCCAAGTCTGGATTTGTAAATCATTTGATGTTAATAGTTGTTTAATTAATTCTTGAAAAGCTTGTATTAAAGCTGCATAAGGAATATTCTGTTGAATTTGTGAAAATTTACCAGAGATAAAGTATGCATCTTTTTCGATTATCTGTTTTTTAACTTCATTGACTAATTCTGTTTTGCCAGTACCTGGATAACCAGTGACGAGAATAATTTCCTTTTCTCCTTTCTGTACCCTTGTAAAAGCGGAAAGTAATTGATTAATTTCTATTTCTCGCCCATATAATTTTTGAGGAATTTCAAAATTGCTATATATATCTTTTTGCCCCAAAGGAAAAGCATCAATCTTATTGAATATTTCTAGTTTTACCAGACAAATTTTGAGGTCATTAATGAGTCCAAAAGTACTTTGATATCTGTCTTCTGGATTCTTAGACATTAATTTCATTACAATATCAGAAACTACTGGAGGAATTTCTGGTACTATTTGCTGTGGTAATACTGGCTGTTTGGCAATATGACTGTGAATTAATTCGCTGGGATCTTGAGTCTCAAAGGGTAACTTAGCCGTAAGCATTTCATAAAAAGTAACTCCCAAAGAATAAAAATCTGTGCGATAATCAATTACTCTATTCATTCGACCAGTTTGTTCTGGAGAAATATAAGCAAATGTTCCGTAAATAGGTTTTGAATGGCTAATTTTGTGGATGTTTCTGTTGAGATCCAAAGCATTTTTAAACCCAATAATTTTGATTTTTTTTGTGCTTGGATTAATCATGAAATTTTCTGTTTTTATGTGACAATGAATAATTTTATGATTGTGTAATTTGCCCAATATTTTGACAATTTCAATAAATAAATCAATCAGTTCCCTGAGATTGATATGGCTACTTGCAATATAATTTTTTAGTGACTCACTACCAGAATATTGCAGTACTAAGATATACAAATTACCAACCTTCTCCAAGCCATAGCACTTAGAAGTTATTTCTGGTTCGAGGCTTTTGATAATTTCATACTCATGTTTCAATTTATCTATATCTTCTATGGTTGCAGCATTATCATGAACTATTTTGAGAACAACTGCTTGGCGATCGCAAATCCGAACACCAATGTAAGTAATGGTATTACCGTGATCGCTAATTTTTGCTTGTAATTCGTAGCCTGGAATCAAAAACATAGTTTTTACTGGGTGAAAAAAATCCAGGAGGATGAAAATTAACCGAAGGCAGGAGTCAGAAGGAAGAAGCCCCCTCGTGCAGGTAGACGGTCAAATTTTTGACTCTTGACCTATAGATACAAGCCCCGTGGTTTACGACGGAAGGAGTTTGGGAGTCCTCCAAGCTCCTGACAAACATCAAACCGCTCAAACCGCTCAAACCCTCTTCCTTCTGACTTCACTTGATCCAGTTACTTAATTAACCTTCAAAATGGGGATATATTTCCTGCTCAAACAGTTCTTGAATGTCTTTAGATCTCTGTTTGACTATATCTTGGTAATCTTGGCGTACTCCAATATGGTAACTCGCATTGCGAGGAGCAATTTCAGCTAGCCAAGCGGTATGAATGGTAAATCCAAAATCGAGAGAAGGGTGGCTAAGTTGACATAATGGACCACTGGCTAAATCTTGAGCATCAAAAATCCAAATTTCGTTACCAATTCCCGATAAAACTGCACAGAAAATGTAACCATCTGTAGAATCTCCTTGAATATCACCACGGGGGATAAACTGAGCAGAGTTCACCATATAGCCGTTAGGAAATTCATAGCGATCGCCAATTTTCAAAGATTCATCGGATGTATATATACGATACAGCTGTGCGGGTATGCCTGTATCTGCTAACCGCAGGAGTTCTTCTGTTGGTACGGCTCGATATTTATAATCTTTGTAAAGCTGAAAAACTGAATCACTGATTAATTCTTTCCACAATCCCAAAGAAGTCCAGTAAATATTTTCTAGGCGATTGGGAATTGTGGTGGTACTCAAGTCTCGATAGGCATAATATCCAATCCCCCAGGTACACCGAGAATCATAAATTTTTTGAGAGGTGATGACTTTACCACTGTCTGCATCAACTCTATATCTCCCCATACGACTAATATCTAAGGCATTGGTAATCATCCCATGTAAACGAGGTTCTACGGGATTATGGGGGGGATAAGGCGATTTATCATAATTCCTAATCCACTGCGCTCCATCCCAAGCACTAATATGAGCTAAGTGGAGAATGATTTGGTTGTCAGGGTTTTCATAATCAACTAGAAAGTGGACTGTTTCCAGGGGAATTACTACTTTCTGAGCTACTACTTCCACCTCTAAATCATTCCTCAGAGGATACTGTCCTTTCTTGAGTTGGCGACGGGGGATTATGTATAAGGTGGTGTTTGGTGACTGGGGACGACCTAAAAAAGCCTGGATTGTTTGGTCTACTCCCTTTTTATTGGGGACGGGGTTATTGATGACTTGCTCTAACCCAAATTGGAACGCGGTGTCCATTAATATGACATAATCTTGACTCATGCCAATTTGATGCATGGTTTGCTCAATTTTGACCGGGGTTTTATCTGGTAATACTACTCTCCACCGTTCTAAATCACCTTTACCATCCCAACGAATTAGGTAAACAAAGTTATCAACGTCTACCCCAGCAATTTTTGCAAACAGATTGACATAGAATTGTAATAAATTGTCGGAAAATTGGAAAAATATCTGCAAAAAATCCTGGATATATTCTACTCGGACAAATTCCGCCAATCTTTCTAATAATTCATCAATTTCTTCCGGAATTTGGTCTAAATCGTCAATTAAAGGTATGGCTTGGAGAATATTACCCACAGAACGACCATAATTGACCGTAAATACCTCCTTGGTATTGGGATCAAAAACTGGATGTGCCGTACTCAGCACTGGCTCAAAGGTAAATTTTAAAGGAGTCTCCGCTTGAGCGCGCCATTCTTGGTTAGAACCCACCGGGGTGACTGTTTCCAGGGTTTGGGGATCGATTTCGTAGGGACGGCCCCCATCTAAGTTGAGTAATAAGCGATCGCTTTCTTCTGGGGAGAATTTCATGGCCAGAAATGCTGTACTCAACTGGTTCCGCAAGCCTAGGGATAGGGACACCCTCCCCATACCAAGGTTGCGGAATCTATATTTTTCATATTTGCTTCCTGGTCTAGTTGCTAAATCTGCATAGTAATCTGGGGTTTTGGCGATTTTGGTGGTAACTCTGGCTGACTCTGGCTTGTCAAAGTCAAAGCGGTAAATCATACCATCGCCATTAAAAATAGGAGTACCATCGACATAGGGTAAACCTCCAGAATCTACGGAGCCTACGGGTGCAATCACAAATACATGACCGCTAATATCTTCCGGTAGTTTTCCATCCAGAATATTTAATTCTACGTTGTTGAGTTCGCTACGACTAGCTGTCATTACCGATTCTGGAACTGGGCGGTAGTGGCTAGTATTGGATGTTTGGTTTTGTTCGCTCATATCAGTATTCTTACTTAATTATAATGTGCTTTTAATGTACATTAACTTGGAAATAAAAAACCGCAGAGGCGCGGAGAAAGCAGAGTCAAGAGAGAGGGAGGAGATAGGTAATCTTATACTTTAGGCTGAGGGATAACAGATCCCCGACTTCTTAAAGAAGTCGGGGATCGCTCACACCCGCGACTACTAGTTCAGTCTGGGAAGTGGGGATAAACTTTTTCCTCAAATATCTGCTGAATTTCTGGCTCTTGCTGCTTGACTATCTCCTCATAATCCTCACGGATAGAAATGCGGTAAATCCCTGGTGTTCTAGGAGCAATCTTGGGCAACCAAGTGCTATGGGTAGTAAAGCCAAATTTAAACTGGGGATGGCGGAGTCTGCATAGGGGTTTAGCTATTCCCCAGACGGGATCTATTTCTCCTCGGTGAAAGTCTTGGGCATCAAAAATCCAAATTTCACTGGTGCCAATTTCTACATCACCTGCGCGATCGCCATTATCATAAATTACTGTACAGAGAATATAACCATCCGTTGAGTCTCCACTACCATTGGCACGGGGTACGAATTGGGGTGAGTTGCCAAAATAACCAGGGGGGAATTGATAAACGTCGGCAACTTCCATAGTTTCGGTATCGAGGCGACAGATATTAGATGGTTTACCTTGAGCTGTAGCTTGTTTAACTTCTGCTACGGATTCATCCCGATACTCATAGTCTTCATATATCTTGGCAATATATTTTGAGAGCAAATCTTCCCAAGCACCCCAAGCACCCCAATAAATGTTGTCAAACTTGGCTGGAGGATACCAGGAGCCATCAGCCATTTTTTGATTGCTATAAGCCCAAATAGCGATCGCCCAATTAGCATCAAAGTTAGTCGTCACTGCTGATTCGCACAGGGTACCATTTTTAGCGTCAATGTAGTAGCGACCTAAATGGTTAACATCCATGCCGGAAACTACCATACCCACAGGTGCCTGGGGATTATCTGTCAGGGGTGTATCTTCTCGTCGTAACCATTCAGCTACGTCCCAAGCAGAAGCATGGGATGCATGGAGGGTAATGCGGGAGCCTGGATTATCATAATCTACCAAGAAGTGGAACACTTCCATGGGGATCACTATTTTCTGGGCAACCACCTCTTTTTGACCACTGTTTAAATCGGCACGAGAAACTATATATATGGAAGTTTCAGGGGATTGGGGATAGTTGATAATCCGCCTGATTAATGCGTCTATTTTTTTATTTTTAACAACAATTAACTGACTCAACCCAATTTTTAATGATGTATCCATTAGCACCAAATAATCCTGGGTTACCCCTATTTGGTGCATGGTTTGCTTAATCTCTACCGGACTACCATCAGGTAATACCAACTGCCAATTTTCAAAGTCATCTTTACCATTCCACCGGATTAAATAGGCCGCATCTTCCATATCCTTAATCCCTGAGAGGAAGGTCGATCCGACTCTAACCAGTTGCAATAATTCATCCAGAAAATCTTTGACATCCGCTAAATCTTCTGCCTCGTCAATTTCTGATTTGATAATTAGTGGTAACTCGTGCAAGAATTCTTTGAATGTTTCGGGAACATCTCCATCGCTTATTTCCTCCTCCTTTCTCCGGAACGAGGCAATAGTTTCCTGGGAAAACTCCTCAACTTCTGCCACATCTGCTGTTCCCAATCCCATCAACCGAGTTGTTTGGTGGCGAGTGCTCCAGTTATCAATCCATTTGTCAAATTCTTCTAATAACCATTCAACTATCTTCAGAGCATCACCAATCCGAGGCAAAATGTCATCCAATACTTCCCCCTGCCGTTTAAATTGGGGAGGGAGTAGAGATAGAAAGGACTGGGTAAAATTAACTGTGAACATTTCCTGGGTACGGGGATCGAAATAGGGATGTGCCGTACTCATAATTAACTTGAAGGGAACCCCCAATTTCAGTTGTTCCCGCCACTCATTGTTCCTACCAATGGGGGTAACTATCTCCAAGGATGTGGGATCAATTTCATAAGCACGACCTGCATCTAAAGTTACCAATAGGCGATCGCCTTCCCCTGGTAATTTGAATGGTAGCCAAGCTGTATTCACCACATTGCGAGCACCGAGAAATTCGGAAATCCTGGCAACCCCAAAGTTATGGAACTTATACTTGGTATATTCCTCCTCCACCGTCGCCACATCTGCCCAAAAAGAAGGAGTTCCAGCCAGTTTTGTCTTTAACCAAACTTTTCCCGGTTGAGATGCTTGACCTTTGTGATGAAAATCTAGACGGCAAATCATCCCATCACCGTTAATTACCGGGATTCCATCTTCCGGGGGAACCACAATGGGTGTTCCAGAAATGGCATGGGAATTTACAAAACCACATATTGCCGTGATGAATACATGACCCTGTAAGTCTGCTGGTAATGTACCATCAACAATTTCCATCTCGACCTCGTCTAGCTCTTGCCGAGATACGGATAAAATTGCCCCTGGAAAGTTAGGGCTTGAATTCAGTTCGCTCATCTTGCTTTTTTACCTATGAAAATTTGCACGAAGATCCAATGGCTACATTTTTGATGAGAGTGGGAGAGTCCCCACGCTCAGGTACGGCGTGGGGAGGTAGATAACCTAAGTTGCGACCACTGTAATAATTTTGACCAACTAAGTTGAGAGCAATTAATTCTACTGTATCAGTTGTATCAGTTGTTAGCTGAGGCGATCGCTGAAATAATTTAGGTATAATTTACAGCTAATACTTGCCTGATTCCCATGTAAATGTACTAATCCCATGCTTTGTAATTTGCAGGCTGTTACTAATTCCAGCTCTACAGGAGTCTGACTATTAACCACTTGTGACAATGCCACCAATAACTCCGGTTCCTGTTCTACGCTTATTAGTAGTGCTTTTAAGCGATCGCTATAAATACCAGGGGAGGTAAGAGATGTTTGCAGAACTTGCTCCAAAGTCACATTTTGATGATAAATATGATACAGAGCCAACCGAATCAGGTATGGATTTCCTCCCACCAGTTCAGTCAGAGCCTTCACTTTTTGAGTTGACCAATCTAATTTATGGCGCTGGCATAAGTCTTGCACTTGCTCTTGGGTAAATGGTGGTAACTCTATGGGTACGCCAACATTAAACGGGGATCTGTTGATATTCAGGGGAATATATACTTCTGCCGAGTGTGCTACCACTAGCCGCAATTTCTGCCAAATATGCCGATTCTTCGCCTCTTCATGCCAGGTTCGCAATAATCCAAAAAACTCATCAGCCAAGTTGGGATATTGAAACAGACAATCCACATCATCCAAACCTAAAACTATCGGTTCTGCTATTTGCTGTAGCAGATATTGCTCAAAATAAATTTTGCAGCTAATGTTACTACCAAAAAGCTCATCCCAATAATTACCTAAACGGTTGGGCAATCCTAATCCGAGAGTAATACTGGCGCAAAACCATTGCAAGAATGTATCTAAGCTTTGGAAAACAGCTTTCTCTGCCATGTAAAAGCTTAGATAAATAGTTTTATACTTTTGTAAGCGGGCCTGATGTATGATTCGAGTTATTAGTGAGCTTTTCCCCATTCGTCTGGGAGCCTTGATACGCAACAGTACCCCTGGTTGCAAAATTAACTGAGAACATTTGGCATCTATTAATGGCCTCTCTACATAAAAAAGGGAATTTAACCGTACTTGACCTTCAGGAAACTCTGGTTCTTCTGGACTGTCAGGTGGCTGAGAAACTCTATCGCCCTGAGATTGAGGAAAATAATAATCGTCTTTTTCCAACTTTAGACCAAAAGCGTGGAAAAAATACTTCAAACTTTGCTTATCTACTCCTGATTCACATTTTAAAACCTTCATGAGGGTATCTACAGATAAACCAGTGCGATCGCTCATGGCTTCCAAGGTGTAACGCTTGCCACTATTCTCCTCTAATTCTGTTTCATATTTAGCTGCTTGCAGCTTTTGTAATCCTTGAGTAGTTAAGATTACACCTCGTTTACGTCTGTGCTTTCTCTGGTGTTGCCCAAAATTGTTCTGAAATATCACATTCAAATTTGCTACTTTAACTAGTTTAATGGGATCTAAAAATTTATTTTTAATCTATCCTGCAACTGGACTTAAAAAAGTTGCTCAAGGCATTATTTTACTTTCTCACAAGAATATGCAAATATGCAAAAGTTTTATCCTTAGATAATATTATTATATGTAGATTAATAAAGTTGATTGATACTATTTTGCCACTGCCTAGTACAGATCGGCAAACATAAACCAACCATTTATAAAAGGTCAAAGCTAGAGAACACAATCATGCGTGAATGGGTGACTTTTAGCTTTTAACTTCCGCCGCACCGTACTCAGGGTAGAGCCATAGCGTAGACGCAACAGCGGTGAGCCAGTCCGGTGGTGAGGCGGTTACTCCCAAGTGGAGTAACCGCCATTCCCGCAGCGTTGACCTTCGGCTTTGCCGTGCCCGGAGGGCTTAGGAGATAAGGGTGAACCCGGGAGCAACGGAGTGGCTCCCCAACCTACTATTTAGGTTAACGTGAGGTTTGAAAAAACGCCCTAGGGGTTAGTTAAAACCAAAATCAGCTTCTCACCCACCCGCAGGTGCATCGTGAGGTGGCAGTTTTCCCACCTACTACCTACTACCTCCGACCTTAAATGGTATGGGTTTCACTCTTAAAACCCTAAACTTCGGATTTTTTTTCTTAAAAGCCAATTATCCGATTTTAAGCCCCTAAATAAACGTCGGAAATTTGACTAATCATTTGTAATTAAAGCTTTCTACTTAAAACCCTAAACTTAGGTTGTGTATGTTGCTGGAAAAGTAGAAACTATAATCAAGCTCTAATCCATCACATACATGGTGGAGAACAGTCACTTTTTAAATCATCTTTTTGGCAATAAATTGCTGAATCTTAGTTTTTTTTTGAATATTTTTTAATTTGAAATTATCCAAATAATATGAAAATTACCCTGAACCATATCTATTACAGTTCTTGGAAAAAGAGATTAACCACACTCAGAAATCAAGTTGATTTTGAAGAGAAGATGCTTTTAACCAGGCTTGTTCGGAGAGATATGACAGCATTTTGGCAGTTATGGATTCAACATCAACAAAATATTTATAAACACTGTCATACCAGTATGGATAGTAACTATGAGAACACTGAATACGCATTTAATCAAGTAATGCTGAAAGTGTGGAATCGATTACCAGAGGCGGCGGGAAAAGTTACCGATCTCGAAACATGGCTGATTAGTATGACAGATGATATCTGTAATCAGATATGCCAAGAACATCAAAAAAAGATAGCCAAATCCATAGAAAATCTCAAGTTAGGCAGAGATAGGGAATCAGTAGAAGCACAATCTGATATCCGGAAACTTTCCCAAGCAGCGCTTGCTTGTAGGGAGTGGGAGAAATTCATTTATTCGACCTTAGATAGCCTTCCTTCCCAGCAATAGGAGAATTGATCAAAAAAGTATCAATTATCAGTTAAGGAAATATCTAAATATTTGAATAACGATTTCAACTCCTGGATGCCGGCTTTGTGGAAAGGTTTGTTGAGACAACTTATTATTCATGTCATATTGATTATGAAACCTTATTCCAGAGACTTACGCCAAAGAATAATAAATGCTTACACCAATCAAGAAGGCTCTCAAAGACAGATTGCTGAAAGATTTGGGGTCAGCTTAAGTTTTGTCCAGGGCTTATTGAAAAGGTATCGTAGCTGCGGCACATTAGATCCAAAACCCCATGGTGGTGGTCAATCGCCAAAATTGAATCCAGAGCAGATATTATTGGTGGCTCAGTTAGTGCAAAAAAATAAAGGTGCAACTTTATTGCAGTTGTGTCACCTACTAGAAGAGATAACAGGAGTGAGGGTGAGTAGACCGACTATGGGGCGGATCATCAAAAAGCTGAACTTGAATCGCCGCCGAAAAAATCGCAAAAATAAGCCTCATCGTCAGAATAAATCAACCAATGGGACACATAAGCACAAAACTGGGATACTCCAAAATAAGCCGGTTGTAGCCGTGGCTAAGACAGCCCATAAGATTGAGGGTTTAATTAGGGCTTGCTGAAAAAGTTTTATGGCTAGGCTAGGGAACTTTTAACAGTTTTATAGTCATTTTTCGTGTTTTTTTTGCATCACAATCAATTAAAAATGCAAGATTTTTAACCTCAAACCCTTATTGACTTGCACTTTTTACTTTGACGATAGGGTGAAAGCATTGATAAATCAATGTTTTATGGTTATTCAGCAGGCCTTAACTAAACTTGCATTTCTAGGTTCCGCACCAAAAACGCCCACTTATCTGCTGCTTCTTCAATAATTTTCGTTGTGGGTTTACCTGCACCATGTCCTGCTTTAGTTTCAATGCGAATTAATACCGGTGCATCCCCAGTATGAGCCGCTTGTAGAGCAGCAGCAAATTTGAAACTATGGGCTGGTACAACGCGATCATCACTTTCGGCGGTGGTAATCATGGTTGGGGGGTAAGCTGTACCTGGTTTGAGGTTGTGCAGTGGTGAATAGGCGTACAATGCTTGAAACTCCTCTTTATTTTCGGGGGAACCATATTCAGAAGTCCAAGCCCAACCAATAGTATACTTGTGGAAGCGCAACATATCCATTACACCTACGGCTGGTAGAGTCGCCCCAAATAATTCTGGACGTTGAGTCATGCAAGCACCTACCAGCAATCCTCCATTACTACCCCCAGCGATCGCTAGTTTCCCTTTTTGGGTATACTTGTTGGCAATCAACCATTCTGCCGCCGCGATAAAATCATCAAACACGTTTTGCTTGTTTAACTTCATTCCGGCTTGATGCCATTGTTCTCCATACTCGCCACCACCGCGCAAATTGGGCACTGCATATACCCCTCCCATTTCCATCCATACCAACATACTGACGGAAAAACTGGGTGTCAGGGAGATGTTAAAACCACCGTATCCATATAAGTAAGTGGGATTATTACCGTCTAATTTAATACCTTTTTTATGGGTAATAAACATCGGTATTTTCGTACCATCTTTACTTTGGTAGAAAACTTGTTTAGTTTCGTAATCTGTGGGCTGAAAATCAACTTGTGGCGATCGAAAAACCTGACTTTTGCCAGTTACCATATCGTAGCGATATACAGTTCCCGGTGTGGTAAAACTTGTAAAACTATAAAAAGTTT
This sequence comes from Calothrix sp. MO_192.B10, assembly GCA_030065055.1. Lineage (GTDB taxonomy): Bacteria > Cyanobacteriota > Cyanobacteriia > Cyanobacteriales > Nostocaceae > Calothrix_A. The sequence continues at coordinate 1,553 of JASJDS010000104.1, read as the reverse complement.
CCCTATCATCTCGCTTACCATTAAAACCACCAACAGACCCAATTCCAGGCAATTCTACCTGCCTTACCAATGCACCCTTAAGGTCAAAAATCTTAATTTGACTGCGAGCGTCTTGGAGATAACTAGCAACAAATTGGTTGTTAAGAATACCCGCACCCCTCAATGTTTCTGCTGACTGGGGCACTATTTCTTGCCAATGTTTTGGCTCTGGTTTCCCGGTATTAATGGCAATGATTTTACCTCGCGGTGCTTGAGCATCAGTCCGGAAATAAAATATATCCTTATCATTACCAATAAAGCTATAGCCTGCCTCAAAATTGCTAATTAACTCCACAACTTTGCCATTAGGATTAGTTAAATCTTGATAAAAAACTAAATTGCGGCGATCGGTTCCCAACCAAACAGAGATAATTAGATAGTGTCCATCTTCCGTAACTTCCCCAGCAAATCCCCATTCCTTATGGTCAGAGCGTTGGTAAATTAAAGTATCTTCAGATTGGGGAGTGCCTAGCTTGTGGTAATAAAGTTTTTGATAATAGTTGACATCTTCTAACTTGCTTTTTTCTTGGGGTTCATCGTAGCGACTATAGAAAAAGCCTTTACCATCATGAGTCCAAGAAACACCAGAAAATTTAATCCACTGGAGTCTATCTGATAAATCTTTGCCTGTTTCTACATCTCTTACTTTCCATTCTTGCCAGTCAGAACCAGAGGCGGATATACCATATGCCACTAGTTTACCGTCTTCGCTCACAGATAATCCCGATAGGGCAACTGTACCATCCTCAGATAATTTATTGGGATCTAGCAGTACTTTAGGTTGAGCATCCAAATTATCTAAAGTGTACAGGACACTTTGATTTTGCAATCCATCGTTTTTAAAGTAGAAGTATTTATTACCTTCCTTAAATGGGATACCATATTTTTCATAATCCCAGAGCTGCGTCAGTCGCTGCTTAATTTTTTCCCTACTAGGGATTGCTTGTAAATAGCCGAAAGTGACTTGGTTTTGTGCCTTTACCCAAGCCTTTGTTTCTTCAGAATCCGTATCTTCTAGCCAGCGGTAAGGATCTTTAACCACAGTACCGTGATAATTATCAACTCGATCTGTTTTGCGACTGGGTGGGTAATTGAGGGGTTTGGCAACAGACATGATTTTTGATGGTAATTTACTCTGTACATAGTACTCAGAAGGTGTAATATCCAGGGATAAGTCAGAAGACAATCCCCCTTGGGAACTATTTGTTATCTGATTTTCATTATTATATGCCGGATTCGCGGTTGCAATTCCTAGGTTATATGGTTGCCAAAAACTAGAAAGAGCTACTGTAATGAATAGGCTAACTAAAAAATAGTGAGCTTTTGCAATTTTTTTCACAATTTACCTAGTAAATCTCTGTACTATAGTTATTTATTCCGTATTTTTAATACCAATTCCGGTTGATTAGTTATTTGACACTCCCCTGCCTGAAGGCGAGGGGATTCTTAAGACATCACTGCCTTAATATCCCTATTACTAGGGTTCCCAGGCTCACTACCTTTGCCCATAGGGC
>JASJDS010000295.1 GCA_030065055.1 Calothrix sp. MO_192.B10 | reverse complement strand
GACGTATTGTTTCTTGCACTACCTGTATCGAAACAAATGTTTTTACTTCGTTCCATAAATAAATTTAGGGGCTTGGTGACCATTTTTCTTTTTCTTTACTTTTGCCTTTTTACTTTTTACTTTTGCCTTGTTCGGTCAATTTTTGCCAGTTCAATGGCAAATTCCTCTTCATTTAACGCCATTAGTCGTTTTTTAGTTTCTAAATCCAAATGACGGATTTTATAATATCGTGTTGAAGTGCGAAGTAACATTTGTGCTACCGTTTCTTGTGTTTGCATAGTTCATGAAGCGAAACCAATTCAATTCTATATTTAGATTTTGATCACTTCTGTATTTAAGCGATCGCTTTTTAAATATATTTAGCAATCATCTAATTCTTGACTATTGAAGAAGGAAGAAGGAAGAAGGAAGAAGGTTTAATTACAGGGGGATTCTGACCCCCAGTAATTGTAGACCAGTAAATCATAGATTTACTGGGGGTTATAAATAAATATCGACGGGTGTTTTATACAACACCTGTAGATATTTTTATCATGGCTGAAAAAATAGAAGCTTTGATAATAAATAAGGAGGAGTATTGATAAAAAATTATACTTCTTAAATACGCCTTTAACTCATTTAGTTTACAACAAGTAAATATTAGTTATATATGGGTGAACGAAAAAAAGTGTGGGAGAGTTAAGATAGTTATACCAATTCTATGTAAAGTTGTGCCAAATAGATTTCGTAGAGACGTTGCAGTGCAACGTCTCTACAATCAATATAAATTTCACCTTCATACAGAAACAGTATTATTACTTATTACTTATTATTTGATCAAAAAATAGACTGGATACAAGCCCCCGGATTTATCCGTGGAGAGGAAAAATGTTTTCTGAGTTTTATTAGCCCTTCGATTCATCGATGGGGTAATCGATGGGGTAACTGATAACTGATAACTGATAACTGAAATGGCCACAGTCTTTTCGCTCACCCGTTATATATCAGCCTCATCGGAGACAAAAAAAATTTGGTTTATATGTTTAATCTGTTAGGCAATAAATACATTTTTTGTATCTTGTAAACTTAATTTAAAAAAAATTTACATTTGCAAACATAAATATATTTAATCATACAAAAGTTCTTGTTAAATCGAAAAAAAAAATATAGTTAATCCCCTGGTAGGGCATTGTAAAATAAGTAAAGTTTTTGCTTTTAATTGATGTAGTGACGCAATTATATTTCTCGGAATAAAAGATATTAGAACCAACAAAAATGGAGGCAAGTTCGTGCATATTCCAGATAGCTTTGTTTCTGTACCAGTGGCGATCTCCACTAGTGTAGGCAGTGTAGCGGCGATGACAATTGCCTTGGGGCGATCGCAAACCAATTTAGGTCCCCGGCATGCGCCAATTTTGGGTTTAACCACCGCTTTTATTTTTGCGGCGCAAATGATTAATTTTCCGGTGGCTGGAGGTACTAGCGGTCACCTATCGGGAGGAGCTTTAGCCGCAATTATTTTGGGTAGTCCTTGGGCAGGGATGTTATGTATCGCTACAGTGTTAATTATTCAGGCGGTGTTATTTGCTGATGGTGGAATTACCGCCTTGGGAGCAAATATTTTGAACCTGGGAGTAATTGGGGTCTGGGTAGGATGGTTGTTAACCCAAACTTTACAGAGATTATTTGGCGGTTCTAGGGCGCGTTTACCTTTGGCTGCGGGGATTGCAGCAGGTGTGAGTATAGTTGTAGCTGCGATCGCTTGTGCCATTGAATTGGCGATTTCGGGAACTGCATCCCTGGTGGTTTTACCAACCATGGCGGGGGTACATGTTCTGATTGGGATAGGGGAAGGCCTGATTACAGGTGGTGTAATTGCTTACTTGGCTAATGCCAGACCGGATTTATTACCAGGGGAACAGCAGCAATTCCGTGGTTGGTTGACACCAATTGTGAGTATTTTCCTCGTTGCTGGAGTCTTATCCTTAGGAGCATCAGCATGGCCCGATGGCTTAGAAAAAGTGGCTGGAGATTTAGGATTTCTCAATTTAGCCGAAAATGTGAGGTTAGCTGTGCCAACTCCCTTCGCTGACTATGAAATTCAGGGTTTAGGTTTGGTTGGTACAAGTATCGCCGGATTAATTGGCTCTGCATTTTGTTTTTTGGTTGCATTCGGTTTAGCAAAGGTGGTGAAACCAAAAAATGCCTAAATTTTCTCTACCATTACGCTTGCATTTATCCTTAATTATAGTTGTGGGAGCGGCCTTATTAAGGTATAATGCCTGGTTTTACTTGGGTATATATGCAGCGATCGCTTTAGCATGGGCAACTATATTGCGGGTTCCCATGCGTAACTTGACAAAATTACTCGGAGTAGAATTAATTTTTCTGGCATTCCTAGCATTACCGATGGGATGGGAAAAAGCCAGTTTTTTATTGGTGCGTTCTCTGATTTGTTTAGTGGTAATGAATAGTTTTGTCTTGACATTACCCCCCCATAGTTTTGGTATTGCCCTCAAAAGTTTACCCTTACCAGCACCCTTCAAAGAAAGTTTATTGTTAGCAGGGCAATACATAGAAATATTAGTGAGTGAAGTGCAACGGATGCAGCGAGCTGCTCAACTCAGGGGACTGGGGGGAGCCGCAGGCTGGTTGCGTTATGTGAGTGCTGCTACCATCGGTAGTCTCTATTTACGCAGTCTCAATCGAGCAGAAAGAGTGTATGCAGCTATGGTTGTGCGGGGTTATCAAGGCAGCTTACCCATAGATTCTCCATACACAACCCCGGATTACCTGACAATTTTAGGAGTGGGTGTGACCCTTTTGAGTATCACCACCGCTTCCTATCTCCAAGTATTCAATCCCTAGTTTTGAGCGTTATATTTTGAAATCTCCAATATCTAACCCACAACTTCTAGTATCAAAACCTCAAGCCAATGTACTCAGGGTTGATCACTTAACCTATGCATATTCACATCAGGAACCAGTATTACAAGACATTTCCTTTTCTATTAATGTAGGCTCGCGCGTCGCCTTAATGGGAGCAACTGGTTCTGGGAAAAGTACCTTACTTGAAAACATTATTGGCTTGAAACAACCCCAACAGGGTAAAATCTGGATTCATGGCACTTTACTGCAACCAAATACTTTACCACAACTGAGACGACATATTGGTTTTGGTTTTCAGGATGCCAACGATCAGCTATTTATGCCCACGGTTTTGGAAGATATTACCTTTGGACCCCGTAATTATGGTGTTCCTCCAGCAGTGGCGATGGATAAAGGGCGAGAGTTGTTAGTTGATTTTGGTTTAGAAGCCTATGCAAATCGTTCCGTACACGAACTTTCTGGGGGACAAAGAAGGTTGGCTGCCCTCGCTGCCATTTTAGCCTTAGAACCCGATCTGCTCATATTAGATGAACCAACTACCGGACTCGATCCAGCATGGCGGCGTACATTAGCCCAAATACTGTTGAAATTGCCTACACAAGCAATGTTAATTGCATCCCACGATCTGCATTGGTTGGGTAAAATTACCCAACGTTCCCTAGTCATTGCCGGAGGTTCTATACAAATAGATACAGATATGCGATCGCTACTGCAAGACTCCCGGACATTGGAACGAGTTGGTTTACCTATAGATTGGTGAGGAAGTTTCAGAAAATAAATTATCCCGTCAGAATGGTTGATAATTGACGGTTGACAGTGAATGAGATCCCCGACTTTCCATAAGGATAAAAGCATTCCACTAATCAGGGTAAGGTGGGCAATGCCCACCCTACTTGTTGATTTACAATGAGAAGCAGGAGGTGATTGTCCAATGGCTGTAGAGGAATATCGTCAAATCATCCAACAGTTAATTTTAGAACGAGCAAAAAGGCAGTCCTTACAAGAGGGAATTGAAACACAAGCAGTTTTGGATACGGAAAGAGACCATTACCTTTTGTTACATACAGGCTGGCGTGGGAATCGCCGCACTCATGGATGTAGCCTACATCTAGATATCAAAGATGGCAAAATCTGGATTCAGCATGATGGCACTGAGGTAGGTATTGCGACACAACTCCTCGAACTGGGTGTACCAAAAGATGATATCGTTTTAGCTTTTCACTCTCCTTATATGCGTCAATTTACTGAGTTTGCTACCAATTAAAGTGAATTGAATTTTAGGCGTTGCACAATATAGGGATGAAGTAATGAACCGCATTAGCGTGCCTCTTAGCCCTTGCAGGGCGGTTGTCCGTTTTGAGTTGGGGTCAGGGTCCCCATCTCAAAACCCCGCTCAAACCTTCTTCCTTCTTCCTTCTTCAATTTTCGGTCAATACATTGCTACCTAAGTGCAAAAATTAAATTATTATTAAACATATTTGAGTTAGTATAGGGTGGTGATCGTTCCCATTAAATAGTAAATGTGTATTTGATCAGGAAGCAACTCGAGTTAATTACCATTTTTTAAAGATGTATAGTTTGTTTTAACGTCCGATGGAACAGCATTTTCGTGTATAAATTGATCAAATCATGGGTTCATTAAAAATTTTTTTATATGAATAAAGTTTTTTGATGTATATTACTATAAACCATGATTTACAAGTTAAAATACTTACCGGTTATGAAAAACAGAAATTTGAAATTCAATAATCAAGCAACTATCAAGCAGATTAAACAATTCGCAATAGCCCTTAGCTTTTTCAGGGCGACTGGGCTAACAGGAAATCGATGAATCGCGCAATTATGTTTTGTGTTAGGGTTTGAATTACCAAAAGAAAGGATTACAAAAGCTAATTAAAAGGATACTCAAAGGTGATGTAGGCAGATTGGTATTAACTCACAAGGATAGATTGCTTAGATTTGGTTCAGAATTAATTTTTGCAATCTGTGAAGAAATGGAAACTGAAGTGATTATTATCAACAAGTCATCATCAGAGATATCTTTTGAGCAAGAACTAGTACAAGACGTATTGGAATTAATTACAGTGTTTTCAGCACGTCTTTATGGTTCTAGAAGTAAGAAAAACAAGAAATTAATTGATGGTATATCACAGGTAGTTAAGGAGGTGAATCATTAGTGTTACTTGGATTTCAGACAGAACTCAAATTAAACAATAAACAGCGAACACAAATATTGAAGCATTGTGGAGTATCTAGACATGCTTGGAATTGGGGATTAGCTTTAACCAAGCAAATACTCGACCATAACAAAGTCAATCCTGATGACAAGATTAAGTTCCCCACCGGAATTACTTTGCATAAATGGCTAGTGGCATTGGTTAAACCGGATAATCTTTGGTATTACGAATGCTCTAAGTCAGCACCACAATCAGCATTAAGGAATCTCTCCAAGGCTTGGGTTGATGCATTTAAGAAAATCAGAAAACCGCCTAGATTCAAGAAAAAAGGTAAGTCTGACAGTTTTACTCTTGAAGGTACTTGTAAAGTAATTGATAGCTTTACCATTCAAGTTCCCAAGATTGGTAAGCTTAAAACTTACGAGAGATTGCCGCAACCAGACAAAATCAAATCTGTAACAATTTCCAGACAAGCTCAACGCTGGTTTATCAGTTTTAGGATTG
>JASJDS010000294.1 GCA_030065055.1 Calothrix sp. MO_192.B10 | reverse complement strand
CCCTTCGGGCACGGCAAAGCCGAACGGATACGCTTCGCGTTAGCGAAGCTCCTCTGAAAGAGGCGCGCCATTTGCTTTATGCCGGGAAACCCGTCCACCGCAATGGCTCACTTATTACTTATTACTTATTACTTGCGCGTAGCGCTATAAGATTATTTCCTCACAAGTTTCTCAACAATTGTTCCTAATCTGAAGCCAGAGTTCTAAAAAGTCATGGAGTCTTCGATCGCATTTACCACAGATCCTGCCTACGATATTCTGCGCTCTGAACGCCAACCCCTAGGGGCGATTTTCGCGCCGAAAACTGTAGCTGTCATTGGTGCAAGTGATAAACCTGGGAGTGTGGGACGAACCCTGCTCTGGAATCTCATTGGTAATCCCTTTGGGGGTACGGTGTATCCGGTAAACCCGAAACATCACAGTGTTATGGGTATTAAAGCATACCCAACTATTGCAGATGTACCTGAACCCGTGGACTTGGCGATTATTGCCACCCCCGCCCCCACAGTCCCCGGAATTGTCCGCGATTGTGTTGCGGCCGGGGTCAAGGGGGCGGTGATTGTCTCCGCCGGTTTTAAGGAAATCGGTGCTAAGGGCATTGAGTTAGAGCAACAAATATTACAAGAAGCCCGGAAAGGGAGACTGAGAATCATTGGTCCTAACTGCTTGGGGGTAATGAATCCCCATACCGCCCTGAATGCCACCTTTGCCAGTGTTATGGCTCGTCCTGGGAAGGTTGGTTTTATTAGCCAAAGTGGTGCTTTGTGTACCTCCATCCTGGACTGGAGCTTGCGGGAAAATGTCGGGTTTAGTGCCTTTATTTCCATCGGTTCCATGCTTGATGTGGGTTGGGGTGACTTAATTTATTACCTTGGTGATGACCCCCACACCCAAAGTATTGTGATTTACATGGAATCTGTAGGGGATGCGCGATCGTTTTTCTCTGCCGCCAGGGAAGTTGCCCTCACCAAGCCAATTATTGTGATCAAAGCTGGGCGCACGGAAGCCGCCGCCAAAGCTTCTGCTTCCCACACGGGGGCACTCACAGGTAGTGATGAAGTCCTAAACGCGGCATTTCGCCGTTGTGGTGTGCTACGGGTAACAAAAATTTCCGAACTGTTCAACATGGCGGAGGTATTAGCAAAACAGCCCCGTCCCCAAGGACCCCGCCTAACTATCATTACCAATGCCGGGGGGCCGGGGGTACTGGCAACGGATTTTCTGATTACCACCGGCGGAAAACTGGCAGAACTTTCAGAACAAACCCAAGCATCCCTCAACGAGGTTCTACCACCCTACTGGAGTCATAACAATCCCATTGACATTTTGGGAGATGCCGATCCCCAGCGTTATACCAATACCATCGATATTGCCGCCAAAGATACCAACAGTGATGGCTTGCTGGTAATTTTGACTCCCCAGGCAATGACCGATCCGACCCAAACAGCCGATCGCCTGAAAGATGCGATCGCCAAACAGCAATCCCGTAGCAAAAAACCCATTCTGGCAACTTGGATGGGTGGTGCAGAAATCATGGCAGGGGAAGCAATTCTCAATCGTGCTAGCATCCCCACCTATCCCTACCCAGATTCAGCCGCCCGTGTATTTACTTATATGTGGCAGTATAGTTATAATCTCCAGGGCATCTATGAAACCCCCGTACTGTTAGCGGATCGGGATGGTATACCCAACCGGATTATTGTAGATAAAATAATTACCACGGCTCGTCAAGCAGGTAGAACGATTCTCACCGAATTGGAATCAAAACAAATCCTGGCAGCATACGGTATTGCCAGCATTCCTGCTGGTGTGGCCACCACGGAAGATGAGGCGGTAGACTGTGCCAACTCCCTTGGTTATCCGGTAGTTGTTAAGCTCCTGTCGAAAACAATTACCCATAAAACCGATGTGGGTGGGGTGCAGTTAAACCTCACCGATGCTGAAGCTGTGCGTTGGGCTTACCGCACCATTCAAGCGTCTGTAGGGGAAAAGGTTGGTGCAGAACATTTCTTGGGCGTGACTGTACAACCAATGATTTCCTTAGACGGTGGTTATGAATTAATTATTGGTAGCAGTATCGATCCTCAATTTGGACCAGTGTTATTATTTGGCGCAGGGGGACAACTGGTGGAAGTATTTCAAGATCGAGCGATCGCTTTACCTCCCCTAAATACTACCCTAGCACGGCGGATGATGGAACAAACCCGCATCTATAAAGCATTGCAAGGAGTTAGGGGGCGATCGCCAATAGATATGGCATCCTTAGAAGAGCTACTGGTGCGTTTTTCCCAATTGGTAGTGGAACAACCTTGGATTCAGGAAATTGATATTAATCCCTTGCTAGCAACACCGGAGAAATTAATTGCTTTAGATGCGCGGATTGTTCTCCAACCAGCAGAGCTTGAGTCACAACAGCTACCAAAACTAGCAATTCGTCCCTATCCTACCCAATATGCCGCATCTTGGGCTATGAAAGACGGGACTACCGTTACCATCCGTCCCATCCGTCCCGAAGATGAACCCCTAGTCGTCAAATTCCATCAAACCTTATCAGAGCAAAGCGTTTATTTTCGTTACTTCCACTTAATGAAACTGAGTCAACGCACTGCCCACGAACGGCTGATGCGTCTGTGCTTTATTGACTATGACCGAGAAATGGCACTAGTTGCAGACTATAAAGATTCAGAAACTGGCAACCATGAAATCCTGGCTGTAGGACGTTTGAGTCAATTACATGGTGTGAGTGAGGCGGAATTTGCTTTACTAGTCAGCGATGCATACCAGCGTCAAGGCTTGGGTACAGAATTACTACGCCGACTATTGGAAGTAGGACGACATGAGCAAATTCGATGTATTACTGCTGACATTTTGCCGGAAAATGCCGCAATGCAACGAGTGTGTGAAAAAGTTGGCTTTCAACTCCATCGTAGTTTTGATTCAGTCAAAGCGGAAATTGAACTTTAAACGAATGGCAGGCTCGTGAAGCGGGAACTCCTAACAAGAACTCGTTTCCAGGCTCAGTCTGGAAAAACATATAGGGAGGCAGAGCCTCCCATATCCTTTTTACTAGCGATCGCATAACTAGTACTTGACCACATTAATTTTGCGGGGTGGACATCCAACCGCCAGGGACTCTAAGTCCCTGGCTAATAGCAAAAGTCCTATAAATAGGACTGATGCAATACCCCTCAGAATTAATGTGGTGGAACACTAGTACTCCACCACATTAATTTTGATGGGCAAACCAACTTCTAGACTTCTCCTCTCCTCCTCTGACTCTGCGCTCTCTGCGCCTCTGCGGTTTCTTCCTCTACCCCGCAGAATTAATGTGGTAGACCACTAGTACTTGACCACATTAATTTTGCTGGGTGGACATCCAATCCGCCAGGGACTCTAAGTCCCTGGCTAATAGAAAAAGTCCTATAAATAGGACTGATGCAATACCCCTCATAACTAATGTGGTGGAACACTAGCAACTTGGGGATTTTATTACTTATTACCATTCCCAAATCCCCCACCACCAGGAGTTTCGATCACAAAAACATCCCCATATTCCATCTCCACTGTGGCTGTACTATCTAAATTTTCCTGAGTACCATCCTGACGTTCTACCCAATTACATCCCACCTTTCCCGGTTCTCCCCCATTTAAACCAAAGGGAGAAACCAGCCGATGACCAGAAAGTATACTAGCTGTCATTGGTTCTAAAAATCGAATGCGACGAATCACCCCATCACCACCTGTATATTTCCCCTTACCACCGCTATGGGGACGTAAACTAAAACTTTCTAACAGTACGGGGTAACGAGTTTCTAAAACTTCGGGATCTGTTAACAGGGAATTAGTCATGTGGGTATGCACCGCATCAGTACCATCAAAGTTGACTCCTGCACCAGAACCACCGCAGATGGTTTCATAATATTGATAACGGTTATTACCAAAAGTAAAATTATTCATAGTTCCCTGGGAAGCGGCCATTAAACCCAGCGCACCATATAAAGCATCGACAATTGCTTGGGAAGTTTCCACATTCCCTGCAACAACTGCTGCGGGGTAAGTTGGATTCAACATACAACCTTCGGGGATAATAATTTCTAACGGTTTAAGACATCCTGCATTGAGGGGAATACTATCATCAACTAAAGTACGGAAGACATATAAAACTGCTGCTTGAGTGACTGCTTTCGGGGCATTGAAGTTACTATTTAATTGTCCAGATGTGCCAGTAAAATCAATTTTTGCACTCCGTTTTTCTCGATTAATTGTTACTTTAACTTGAATTCTTGCCCCATTATCCATTTCATAAATAAATGAGCCATCCTTGAGAACATCAATCGCTTTTCTCACCAATTCTTCGGCATTATTTTGGACAAAGTTCATATAAATTTGAACTGTATCCAGTCCGTATTGAGTAACCATTTTACTCAGTTCTTGTACTCCCCTCTCATTAGCAGCAATTTGTGCCTTAAAATCGGCTATATTTTGTTCAGGGTTACGAGCGGGATAGGAATTATTTACAAGTAATTCTCTGACTGCATTTTCCCGAAAATTCCCTTGTTCTACCAAGAGAAAATTATCAAACATAACTCCTTCTTCTTCTACCGTTGTACTGTGGGGAGGCATAGAACCAGGAGTAATACCACCGATATCCGCTTGGTGTCCGCGAGAAGCAACGTAGAACAAGGGTATTTTAGATTCTGTCTCACCCCCTTCCCCTTCCCCTCTCTTTAATAAGGAGAGGGGTGTCCCATAGGACGGGGTGAGGTTTTCCATCGGCTTCCCATCACCCTTACCTACCTTCAAGAATACGGGAGTGATGACTGTAACATCAGGTAGATGTGTGCCGCCATTATAAGGGTTATTAGATAAATAGACATTTCCTAGTTTAATAGTGTCGCCCTGATCATTAATTAAACTGCGGACACTTTCACTCATTGAACCTAAATGTACGGGAATATGAGGGGCATTGGCAACTAATAAACCAGAACTATCAAAAATCGCGCAGGAAAAATCGAGACGTTCTTTAATATTTACTGAAGCTGCGGTATTTTGCAGCACAATTCCCATTTGTTCAGCGATGAATTGATAGAGATTTTTGAATATTTCTAAGCGGACAGGGTCGGGTTTTGATATTGTTTTCATAGTTATCCACTTTCCCTCTCCTACCCTGACGGGAAACCGCTGAATCACTTTAGCGACACGCTGCGCGGTAAGGTTCGCTATGCCCTAGGCTTGACGCGTCTAGAATCAGGAGAGGAATGTCCGACAGAACAGGGTGAGGTTTTGTATTTTATTTCATCTTAAATCCTAATAACGCAATACAGTTCATATTATGTCCGGTTAAATACTTATCATGAAATGTAGAAATGTTGGTTGGGTAGAGCGAAGTGTAGACGCGACAGTTGATTTTGTTGGGTGACTTTACAATCTAAACACCCGAACTTTTACCATAGACGAAGTTGAAAGCCCCTAGCCTTTAGGCAGGGGATGAAAACGAGAGATAGACGATTTTAATCGTCCTGTAGCATGGTACAATTATTTTAGTTTTAACCA
>JASJDS010000293.1 GCA_030065055.1 Calothrix sp. MO_192.B10 | reverse complement strand
CCTGTATCGAAACAAATGTTTTTACTTCGTTCCATAAATAAATTTAGGGGCTTGGTGACCATTTTTCTTTTTCTTTACTTTTGCCTTTTTACTTTTTACTTTTGCCTTGTTCGGTCATCTATTCGGGATATTGATACGCTCGCTAAATTCATGGTTGTAACCTTCTTCACCATGTTCATAGATATCTAAGCCTTGGATTTCTGCATTTTCTTTGGCACGTAGACCTACTGTGGCATCAATGGCTTTCAAAATAATGAATGTACCCAAACCAGCGATCGCATAGGCAATAATAATGGCAGCAAGTTCTATAAATAATTCCCCTGGATTGCCAGACAATAAACCATTCTTACCTGCGGAATTAACCGCAGTGGTGGCGAATATACCGGTTAATATTGCCCCTACTGTTCCGCCAACGCCATGAATGGGATAGGTATCTAAGGCATCGTCAATCTGCACTTTATGCTTGTAACTGACGGCATAGAAGCAGACAAAGGCGGTGATGCTACCAATTAAAATTGCTGCCAAGGGTGTAACAAATCCCGCAGCAGGAGTAATTCCGACTAATCCAGCAACCCCCCCTGTGGCTGCACCAACGGCGGTGGGTTTACCGCGCAAAGTCTTTTCGATAATTAACCAGGTTAATACTCCAGCAGCAGCACTAGTATTAGTTGTGACAAAGGCAATGGTGGCGACACCATTAGCACCCAAGGCACTACCACCATTAAAACCAAACCAACCAAACCACAATAAACCCGCCCCTAACAAAATGAAGGGGACGCTGTGAGGGGGAGTCAAGCGATCGGGATAGGCTTTTCTTGGTCCTAAAACATAGGCTGCTACGAGGGCAGAAACCCCAGAACTAATATGAACTACCGTACCTCCAGCAAAGTCCAGGGCACCAATACCCCCAGTTAATCCCAGAAAACCCCCTGTTCCCCATACCATATGTGCCAGGGGAGTATAAATAAAGGTAGACCACAGCAGGATAAATAAACAGTATGCCGTAAAACTCATGCGTTCGACGATCGCACCGGAAATTAATGCTGGGGTAATGATGGCAAACATTGCCTGGAAAATCATAAATGCTTGGTGGGGTATGGTGGGTGCATATTCGCTGACTCCTACCCCAACCTCATTTAATCCCAGCCATTGCAAACCACCGATTAAGGGGTTTCCGGGGGCAAAGGCAAGGCTGTAACCCCATAGAACCCAAGTTACTCCCACAATTCCCATGACCACAAAACTCATCATCAGGGTATTGAGGACATTGCGCGATCGCACAAATCCACCGTAAAAAAAGGCTATTCCCGGTGTCATCAATAGCACCAAGGCGGAGGAAAATAGCATGAATGCCGTATCACCCGTATTTATGGCGGTGGAATTGACTGATGTCTGAGCAACAGCACTATCTATGAATACACCACCGAAAAGTATAGCGATCGCTCCCACGAGTACAATTTTCTTTAACACTGGTATTTGTCTCTCTGCGTTAAGAACTTTGTGTGAGGTAAATATTTTTTGATGTTTACCGCTTATTTTCTTGGTTAATCTACGGCAATCTTAAATATTGAGACTTAAACAAATTTATTCTGTGATTGTAGTGGGCAGGAAATTCTCAATTGGTTATTGCTCAACTTTTGCCACAATCTATTTTGCGATCGCAAATACTTTGATGAGATGATCAGGTGATGAGATGATGTGTTTTGGCTCATATTCACTCCTTCACTCCTTCACTCCCCTCTCCCTCTTAGGGACTTCCAGATAAAAAAACATCCCATAGTTATCAGGCAACAAAATATGTAAACTTCACTGTCAACTGTCAACCGTTCTTATGGGATAATCTATTTCCTGGAGTTCCCTTAATTGATGATTGCTCTGGATTACTGAATTGATGCTCTAGAATATAGAGCCTCTGTTATACCATTTTTAAAAAATAATGCAACAGATAAGTAGGGGCACGGCATCAGAATGATAATTTAATACACCAAAAGATTGTAAATGCCGTGCCCTTACGAAGAATATATGTGTCGCAAACATTATTTCAACAAAAATATAGAGACGCTGCATAGCAACGTCTCTTTATCTAAATATAATCAGACTGTTTGTAGCAGTCAGGAGAAACTCCTAGCAATTGACCACATTAGTTATGAGGAGCCACAGATCCCCGACTTCTTTAAGAAGTCGGGGATCTAAACACCGCTACTTGTCAAAATTAATGCAACGCACTACTAGTTATTTCCGCCCTACTCCCTCTATTTTTTATATAGTAGGCACATCTCCAGTTTCCGATGACATATCATCAACAGAACCTGATTCCATAAATCCACCAGAACTAGCTTCTGTGACGAAGCCACTGTAAGCTTCCATGCCATGTTCCCCAATATCCAGACCTTCCAACTCTTCTTGACGGGAAACACGAATACCCAAGGTCGATTTGAGTAAACTCCAAACTATGGCAGAAAAGGCAACGGTAAACACACCAACAGCTACAATGCCAATTATCTGGAACCACAACTGCCCAAAGCCACCACCAAATAGTAAACCTTTGGTAGGACCTGCACCATCACCATACCAAGAATAAATTCCTGGGCCAACTGCAAACAAACCAACTGCTAGAGTACCCCAGATACCGCATACCAAGTGAACAGAGGTGGCACCAACCGGATCATCAACACCCATTCTTTCAATGAAAGTAACGGAGAAAACGACGATCACCCCAGCAAGTAAGCCAATAATTACAGCACTAAAAAAATTAACGTAGGCGCAAGGCGCTGTAATCCCTACCAAACCAGCCAAAATACCATTGATAATCATAGATAAATCTGGCTTACCAAGGTATGCCCAAGCTGTAAAGGTAGCCGCAATTCCACCCGCAGCCGCCGCTAGGTTAGTAGTCAAAGCAATGTGAGCGATCGCTGGGCCATCTGCACCCATAGTAGAACCAGGGTTAAAACCAAACCAACCCAACCATAGAATCAAGCAACCCAAGGTCGCAAGTGCCATATTATGTCCGGGAAGGGCAGTCGGTTCACCATTTTGATACTTACCAGTACGCGCTCCCAGAAAAATTGCTCCTACTAGTGCAGCCCAACCCCCCACGGAGTGAACTACGGTAGAACCAGCAAAGTCCCAAAAGCCCATTTCTGTTAACCAGCCACCACCCCAAACCCAATGTCCGGTAATACCGTAGGATATACCCACGAGGAGGACGCTAAAAATTAGGAAGTCAACAAACTTAATTCTTTCAGCAACGGCTCCAGATACGATGGTAGCGGCTGTACCGGCAAATGCTACCTGGAATAAGAATTTAGCTGATAAGGGAATACCAGTCCAATTCAAAGCACCAAATACGCCTTTGTAAGCATCTCCAGTGGCTGGACTATTATCCGCACCTTGCAGGAAAAACCCACTCAAGCCAAAATAATCATTGCCATCACCAAACATCAAGGCAAATCCAAGTACCCAAAAAGCAATGGTGGCAAGGGCAAACACAATCAGGTTTTTGGACAGGATATTAACTGCATTCTTCTGGCGACAGAAGCCTGTTTCTAACATCCCGAAACCAGCATTCATAAAGATGACCAAAAAGGCTGCTACCGATACCCACAAGGTATCAACTGCAACCTTTAGGTTATCGAAGTCTTCCTGGCTTGGTCCTTTAGGGGTTTGGGCTACTGCCGCATAACCAGAAAACAACACAATCAAGCAAGCAATGGGAATGCAAGCTTGCCAGCTTGGTGCTAACCCCTTAATTCCATTACTAATTTTTTGAAAAATATTTTCCGATCTTGAATTATAGGTACTCCAGTGTGTGGACTGTCGCCTATTTTTCAACTTCCATCTTTTTTTATGTTTTACCTGCATCCTCATCAACCATCCTTAACTTGGGAATATGCTAAGTATCAAAGAATTATCTTCCACAACCCAAAAATTGGTTTTCGATATTCTACATTTTCAGAAAGGTAACTCAGTGTTTCTTACTGATATTAATTACCAGCAATTAGCTAGCTTGAAAACCAGATAATCAAATAATCTAGTCACTAGTCAAGACATTTATACAAAGTTTTGTTGACTTGACGAAAATACTTAATTATTCATGATTCTTAATGTCACAAATAATCAAGCAATACTTCACTAACGATTCAATTAACTTGGGTTTCGTAGCTCTGACACTGATATATTTTTAATCACTTACTAACAAATGATTTAGATTATTACTGAGAAACTAGTATTGTCAATAAACAGCCACAAAATCTGTAGTCTTAAATACAATTTATCAACTTAAGAAAAAATAAAGTTACAATGGGTAAAATCAATTCAATGTTTCTGATTTGTTACTTTATCTATTGTGTCTACATTTCAAGCTGAGTAACTACCAATAGTAAAATTTTATAAACAAATATTAATTTTTTATGACATAGACACATTAATACTTGTTTTGTGATTTTATACCAGGACTTACGCACGGACAACGTAAACACAGTCATTGCGACGCAAGGAAGCAATCCCAAACACCTAACTTCTCGTAACGAGTGCGTAAGTCCTATATACATTAGCGATCGCCGTAGTAATCACGTAATATTTTGTAGCTTAATTTACCTTGCTTTAAAATAAAGAAAATTTAATATATAGTTTCTCCGATAGATTTAAATTTTCTAATTTACATTTGTTGTAAATATTGTTTGTAACCCAAACTTTCTAGGTTTGTTTGTTTTGTCATCACCGATGCACATAGGTTTTGGCGATAATTTTGTATTTTTTCTAATAATTCAGATTGGTGGGTAGCAATAATTTGTATTGCTAGAAGTCCAGCATTTTTAGCATTACCAATAGCTACAGTTGCCACGGGAATACCGGCGGGCATTTGTACAATTGAATACAAAGAATCTACTCCTTGTAAATGGCGACTAGCTACGGGAACGCCAATTACGGGCAATGGAGTTAAGGATGCTACCATTCCTGGCAGATGGGCAGCGCCACCAGCACCAGCAATAATAACTTTAATACCCCTTTGATGGGCAGATTGGGCATATTCCACCATTCTTTCTGGGGTACGATGGGCACTAACTATTGCTACTTCGCAAGCAATGTCGAACTCTTCACAAATTGCGATCGCACCTGACATTGTAGGTAAATCGGAATCGCTACCCATAATAATACCAACTAGGGAAGACATAGAATTTTAGATTTTGGATTTTAGATTTTGGATTGATAGAGGTAATCATCTCAATTAATTGGTTTTATTGCTACCCACTGGTTCTAAAATCAGGGGAAATGGGAAAGGGGGAAAGGATGAACTACCCCGCCGTATAGACGGACGGGGAATCAGAAACCCCGTCTGGCTTACAACCAGGTTTTTGACGCTTCTTCTGCCCAAGTTGCCGCATCGAGCCAGTATGCTTACGCTTGCCGGTCAAATTGGTAGAGCTGAGACATCCACAGTCTACGAGGCTGGTTCCCAACCCCGGTTGCTCATTAGTTGCAACGTTGTACATAACCATCACAGAACCTCTATCACGGGGAGTCTCAAATCCACACCCATCACAAATGTGATATCGGTTTG
>JASJDS010000292.1 GCA_030065055.1 Calothrix sp. MO_192.B10 | reverse complement strand
TCCTAATTGCTTCATTAATGGCGATTATTTGTCGTGGTCTTGGGTTGACTTTGTATGAGTAGACAAACACTATTGATACTGGGTTATAAAGTATCAAATACTATAATAACATCAAAATCAAGATATAAAAAGCCACCCTTGAAGGGCGGGGCTTGTATCCCATTCATTTCGGTCAGTTCTTGTGCCGATAATCCACTGCCACAGCCCAAGTCTACTATTAAACCCTCATCTATTTTGTTCTGGTTGAGAATTTGCAAAATACCAGGAATTGATTTGAGGGCATAGTCCCGGAAACCAATATCATGGATGTAGGCAAGGTCTTTTTTATACCACTCTGCCATTTTCTATTTTCCACTCACTAGGGCAATTTTACCCGTCATACCTGCTTCTGCGTGTCCAGCAATGGTACAACGTAGCTGATAACTACCTGGTTTCATGGGGACAAATACCCACTCCGCCTCGGCTTGAGGCTTTAATTCTAGTTCGTGAATAGCTCCTTTGACTTCCACGTTGCCAGCTTCCACTTTTTGTGTCCAGATGGCATCTGCAAAATCCTTGGCGGTGAAATAATGTTTCTGGGGACTGGGATTGGTGAGTTTCAGTTTGTAGCGTTTCCCAGTTGTAAATTCCAGGTTATTGGGTACAAATTTGAGTTCACCAGCACTCGTACCTAAGCTTACTGTTACTTCTGTAGCTGGTTTTTTAAGTAAATTACCGGATGCGCTGGCTGCCAAGGCAGAATTATTAGCGATCGCAAATGAGCATAAGGCTAGTGCCATGACTACTGCAATACCCAAGGAAAATTTGTAAATCTTCACCAAATATTTCATATAGAAGTCCCATATTACTTATTACTTATTACTTAATTCTTCTCCCTCTCCCATGCTACTATCTGCAACGATCGCAGGACCTGCTGTAACTACAATAATTTTATCTGGGTGCAGCAGCTCACGGGCAGCTTGATTTACTTGCTTGAGGTTAACAGCTTGAATTTTGTTGGTAAAATTGCGTAACTCTTGTGGCTGAAAACCATACACTTGATTCATGAGGATTTTGTTGGTTAATTCCTCTGGGTTAGCCAAGGAAACATTGTAGTTACTAATTAAAGTACTTTTAGCTACCTCTATTTCCTTAGAAGTCACACCCCGACGATGAATTTCATCTAGAAGTTTGCGGGTACTAGCGATCGCTTTTCTGGCATTTTCCGGTGCAGTTTGCATTTCAATGGCAAATGTACCAAAGTTCTTACCCGCTTGTACAGAACTATAAATACCATAAGTCAAACCTAAACGATCACGAATTTCTGCACCCAGGCGACTAGATACGGTATCGCCACCCAAAATTTGATTTAATACCAAGGCTGGGTAAAATCTCTTATCTCTACGTTTAATCCCCGTATTACCCATATAAGTAATGGCTTGGGCTTTACCACTCACCACCGGATTTAACTGTACTATTTGCTCTGGGATATTTACTGCTGGATAGTTCAGTTTTGGGGGAGATGTCTTAACTTGCCAATTGCCAAATTCTGATGCTATTAGCGATCGCACTTTTTCCGACTGAAAATCTCCTGCGATTACTAGTGTGGTAATTTCTGGACGGTAATGTTTAGCGTTAAAGGCGATGGCATCCTGACGGCGAATATTGTTTAAACTTGTACTACTGGGAAAGTTATGCAAAGGATGATGCTTGGGATAAACTGATTGCACAAAGGTTTTAATGGCAACTTCTGCGGGATCTTCTGCATTTTGGGCCAACTTGCTCAATGCTTTTTGCCGACTTATTGACAATTTTTGTTCTGGGAAAGTCGGATTTTGGATCACATCTGCCAATGTCTTAATTAATACAGGTAAATCGTCCCTTAAACTACTGCCCTGAATCTTTACTCCCTCACGATATGTCTCAAAATCCAAGTTAGCTCCCTTGATTTCTAAACCATTAGCGATCGCCGAACCATCTTTGTCTTGAGTTCCATTCATCAAGTTTGTTGCCACCAAAGCAGCCAATCCAGCTTTATCTTCTGGGTCAAATTCTCGACCGGCTTTGATATAACCACTTAAGGTGATTGTAGGAGTATTACTGTCAGGCAATAACAATATCCGCAAACCATTGGGTAAACTAAATCCCTGAGGTAGGGTTTGCGGATGGGATACTAGGCTGGGATCTACTGGTGGTAAATACTTAGACAATTCAGTGATATCTATACCCTTACTTGGTGTTGACTGATGGTTAATGGATAAACTTGCCACCGATGTATGATTCGGTTGAATTGCTGCCTTTGCCTGTTTATAGGTAGAGGTAGGTTGAAACAAACCGATGGTTCTCACTTCTGGGTTCAGATATTTTTTGGCTACGCGCTGCACATCTGCCATAATGACTCGATTTATACCTGCTAAGTATTTATCGGTATAACGGTAATCACCAGTAGTGATTTCATCACTACCTAACTGGATGCCTTGACTAGTGATATCACGGTTATTTAAAATCAGGGAGGCTGTTAATTTTACTCTAGCGCGTTGTACTTCTGCTGGTGTAATTGGTTTTTCTGCTAATGTAGCGATCGCAGTTTTGAGTACAGAATCGATTTTGGATAAATCCTGGCTAGGAGATGCTTTCACTAATATCTCGTACCAGCCACCTGCCGATAATTTCGATAAATAAGTTTTGATTTCAGTCGCCAATCCCGATGTCACTAATGCTTGTTCCAAGCGAGAATTTTGCCCTTCACTCAAGATATAATTCATCACATCTAAAGCTGGAATATCCGGATGATTCAGGTCTGGAATGGGGTATACCGCTTGTACTAACGCCGTCGAACCTGATTCTTTAACAACAATGGGAGAAGGTGAAGCTTGATAGCTGTCCAATGTTTGAGGAATATTTTTCTCTGCCCTTGGTGTGGCAGGCTTGGGGATTCTACCAAAAGTTTTTTGTACCACTTTCATGGTTTTTTCTTGGTTAAAATCACCCACAATCACTAAAACTGCATTGTCTGGACGGTAGAAATTACGATAATATTTCCTCAACTGCTCTGGATTAAACTTTTCCACATCTGCTTTGGTTCCACCCACGGGCAAACCATAAACATGATTGGGAAATACCTTTTGCAAAATAGTACTACCGAGGCGATAATCAGCACTATTTTCGTAACCTTGTAATTCAGAAATTACTACCCGCTTCTCCGTTTCTAGATCTGCTGGATCTATTCGCGCATTCTGCATTCTATCGGCTTCCAACTCTAGCAGTGCTGAGAGTTTATTCCTTTCCACCGTTTCATAATATGCCGTGTGGTCATAGCCTGTAAAAGCATTCCATTCACCACCCAATGCAGTAAATAATCGTCCAAATTGAATCGGACGTTTTTTCGTACCGCGAAACATAACATGTTCTAGTTGGTGAGCAATACCATTGACTCCTGCCTCTTCATGGCTCGATCCCAACTTGTACCATACTTGTATGGTAACTACCGGACTCCTATTTACCTCTTTGGTGAGGACAGTTAACCCATTATCCAACACAGTCTTGCGGACATTCTGGGTTAGCGATCGCGTCAAATTTGCCGATGACAGCTCCACACTGTTACCATTGGCAGATTGGTCAAGTGGTGCAACCCTAGGATCGAACACCTGGTTGCCATGCCACAATAGTACACCCATCAGGCTAATACTAAAAAGCAGGGCAGGAATGCGGTATCGATTTAGCAGAGAAGATACAGACATGTATTTAACAGTGGCAAATGTAATTTGTAATTAAATTTACAAATTTCTTCATATATGGGGATTTTACTTGTGAGAGTTACAGATTCTACCTCAGTGTGTCCCATAGGACATCCCTCTAATTACTCAGATTTTGAGCCATTTTCCTGAAAATAGTCAATCGAAAGAGGTTCATACTTAGGTGTACCGCACTCAATTGAAATTTAATATATCTATAGTCTAGCTGTTGCAAGTAGCCTTCGCTTCGGCAACACTACAGAAAATTTTATTCTACTGACAACAGTAATATAAATTAACTGTTAATGGTAGTTAAAATCCGAATGATTTCGATAGGTAGGCCATCAGTATCAGCAATAAATGCCACCTCGTATATTCGGTTCCCAATTTGCTGCTGATTCGGTTCTAGGAGCACCACCAGGGGTTGAAAATTTTCGGGGTTTTCCCGAACTTTTTGGCTAAAAAGCTGTTTTAAATGATGTAAATAGCTGGATAGATCCGATATTTGCTCCGTAACATCGAATGACAAGTGATAATACCCTACATAGTGCGGATCTGCAAATGCATCTGGTGCGGGTTTTGGTTCTGGTATTTGGATTAACTCAATTCTGCCCCCCATCCCTTCCATCCAACAAGCCAGGGTATAGCCTGTAGTGAAGCGTTCACAGACTTGAAACCCTAATTGTTCGTAAAAAGCGATCGCTCGATAAATATTGGCTGTGCGAATGGAAACGTGATGCATTTTTAGGAGTTCGGAGTTCGGAGTTCGGTGTTCGGAGTTCGGTGTTCGGAGTTATTTCCAGGAATCGGGTTTATTCAATTTGAAACTAGCAGTTTGTCAATTTAAAATTGACGGTTGAAGGGAAAGGGTTCAGGGGAAAAGGTGGAAGACAAAACCTTTAACCCTTACCCTTTAAACTTTTCCCCTTACTTATTACTTCCCCTTGTGGGGGCGCTCCCAACTCCTCAAAATTACTCAAATAGACGAAAATAAGGATAACGTACTGGCACACCAGGTTCCTTATCCAAATCAAAATTAATTACTCCCCAACAAGGTTCCTCCCCAGGATCGGGACTAAACTCCACTGGTAAACCATAGAGGCGAGCGCCAGAAACTTCTGATTGTCCGGAACGCCAAGGAGTATTTTTCTCTAAATAACCACTCATTAATTCTTGATAACGTCTGGCAATAATTACCTTCGTTGCCCGATAACCTTGGGTATAAAGTTTATCTAAAGCTTCATGAATTTCAAAGCGAATGCCATCGGGATGGGTATGTTGGCGATACCATTCTCCATTCCACCTACGCCAATGCCGTCCAGATTGTAAATGAATCAAATCCCCTGTTTTGGGATGAGCTTCAAATGCACCATGACGCGGACATAAGTAAGTATCAGTTAATGTCAATGCCGGAATAACTTGCCGACAATGAGGGCACTGGATTTCGGGACCAAATATTGGGTACTGTAAGCCTGGATTCATCATGAAGTGTGTATCAACATATATGAAAGGGAACAGGGAACGGGCAACAGGCAACAGGGAAGTAAGTCACCCACAAGGGTTGGGATTTCAACCTTCCACGACATACAAGGAATTTTTCGCCCACAAGGGGCGAGGCTTTAAACCTTACTTCGGGGTTACTTTTTTCATCGGTTCCCTGTTCCCTCTTGCCTGTTCCCGCCCCGAAGGGGCTTGTAAATTTTCACCATTCGAGTAGGTTGTATCTTACACTTCCGCTCCACCTCATTGGGTAATTGCTGAATAGGTAATCGACAAAGGTGTCAAAGACCGTGATATCCTAAATTTTGCCACCAGTCTCCAAAGTTGGAGTCTTACCAGTGTTTCTAGTTACCACATAATTCTATATTTTTATTCTATCGTGTCTGCTGCTTCCTACTGGTCTTGCCCTGATTTTTCTCTAGCAGCTTTTGTTGCTAGCAATGCTGTAGTTATGGGTTCGGTACGTATCTCTTCTGGAGTAAGCATCTGGTATGGTGCTGTCGTCAGGGCAGATGTGGAATCAATCACCATTGGTGAATGTACCAATATTCAAGACGGGGCAATTCTTCATGGAGATCCGGGCAAGCCTACCATCTTAGAAGACCATGTAACCATAGGACATCGAGCGGTGGTACATTCTGCCCATATAGAATCCGGCTGCCTCATTGGTATTGGTGCGATTATCTTGGATGGGGTACGGGTAGGCAAGGGCAGTATCATCGGTGCTGGTGCGGTAGTTACCAAAGATGTACCTGCACAATCTTTAGTCATGGGTGTGCCAGGAAAGGTAATTCGCCCAGTCAGTGATGCTGAAGCCGCAGAACTTATATCTCATGCCCAAAGCTATCAAAAATTAGCTCTAGTTCACGCTGGTAAAGGTACAGACACTGGCTTTAGTGTGCCAGGGGACGGGGGAGAAACTCAGTCAAAATAGAAACTTTCACAGATAATGTAAAAAAACTTTACATTTTATTTGGGAAAAAATCGCCACTTCAGCTAAAAATAAAAATGAGAACAGTTGACAAAACTTTAATTTTTAATTTAACAGAGGGGTTCTAAATTATGGATCTGCGTTTGCTTATTGTTTTAGCACCACTTGCGATCGCTGCTGGTTGGGCATTATTTAATATTGGTGCAGCTGCTTTAAGACAACTGCAAACCTTTTTAAATAAAGAAGCATAAAATTACACACTCACCCTCCGGGTTTAAGTAACTGGGTCAAATTAAATAGTAAGACCTCACCTCCGAAGTTTGGCGGGACGGAAACCGACACCCTTCGGGTTACGCGCTCCGCGCACGCTATGCGAGCGCCACTTTGGCGGGACGGAAACCGACACCGCCAAGTGGACTCACCGCCAACTTCTCTCCGCCTGA
>JASJDS010000103.1 GCA_030065055.1 Calothrix sp. MO_192.B10 | reverse complement strand
ACGCAACAAATCAAACCAGCAATTCCTCCCAACACCGAATCGAAGATTACGGTGTGGGACTCCTTGCTGTTTTAGTTGAAGATTAGGAGATTGATTAACAATCCGCTACTCCTACTTCCTCAAAAACCAAGACTAACTACTGAAAGGTTAGCAAACCTTATTAATAAACTATATCCAAATGTGGGTATCAAGGATGATTACTTGAAACATTCCCAATCCTGTTCCTCAACTATGGGACTGACTAAATCGCCCAAAGTTTTACCTTTACCCGCAATGGAAGCAGGGGGAGTCCGGCGCAATGATTGTGGTTCAGTATCCGGAAAATAGTTGTTAGTTGTTAGTTGTTAGTTGACAGCTTAGGAGTGGGAGTCGCAGTCGAGGTATTTTCATCTGCAGGTTGTGTACAAACGTCCATGAGAGGCTAGCTTGAAAATAGTTAGGAGGCGCACAGTAGGGGCGCATTGCGTGCGCCCTTGAGGAGTTAGTCACAAAGCATTTTCATCCTTGGTTGTGGGATTTTCCCGTGGGGGACTAATTTGAAAAAAGAATGCGACAGATAGGTAGGGTGGGCAATGCCTACCTTACCCTTATTCTCACCTAGCCCAAATGTCCGCCTAGGAATAAATTCCCAGGCTCAAAGACAAAGTCTGATAAATCAGACTGGAAAAGGCAGGAGAGTGCGTTTTAACGTACTTGGTTTATTAGCCTTGAAATTTATTTCAAGGTGGGAATGTGGGCTAAGAGAAAAATAAATGGGGAGCATCCCAGCAAGCCCTAATTGTGAATTTCAATATAATAGCTTGTCAAAAAAATTTTTCCCGCTTCGCGCAATGAGGGTAAAGTTTAAGAAGCGTAAAGGGGAAAAGAACTAGAGTATAAAGGGCTACTAAAAAGTCTTCCCAAACGCGCAGACCACACGAAAACCGAAGAGGTCGAAGTAGTTGTCGTAACCCTCCGCCCTATAGTTGTCGTCGCGGAACGCCGAGCGGCAGCTTTCAGGATTGATGAGCCAGGAGCCGCCCCGCATTACAGCCCTACCAGACTTTTGATCAAGATTATCATTATTATTAAACCAAGGGCTACCATCTGTAGTAGCACCTTCATAATTACCATGCCAATCATCAAGACACCATTCCCAGACATTGCCATGCATATCGTATAAACCAAAGGCATTAGGTCGAAAGATTCCTACTGGTGTGGTTTGTCCTCGTTTTTCCCCTTTAGGAGCATTGCCGTAAGTACTTTCGCCATTATAGTTGGCTAAATCGGTGGTAATTGTCTTACCAAAATGAAAGGTTGCAGTTGTCCCTGCACGACAGGCATATTCCCATTCTGCTTCACTGGGGAGATGATATCCCCGTCCAGTTTTTTTAGAAAGTCTGGCACAGAATTCTAATGCATCATACCAAGATACTCTCTCCACAGGGCGGTTATCACCTTTGAAGTAAGAGGGATTTAGTTCCAAGTCACGATTCACTTTGGGTAGTGCTGCCACAGCTTTCCACTGTGCCTGGTTAACTGGGTATTTACCCATGAAGAAAGGTTGAATAGTTACTTTATGTTGGGGACGTTGTGAATCGCTACTACCTGGCTCATTTTCTGGAGCACCCATCATAAAAGTACCACCGGGAATAGCAACCATATCCAAGGTGACATTCTGCCCTAAATCTTCGGTAAAATACTGAGCCTGACACCGTTGCCACTGAATTTCATGTCCTTGAGCGTCAACAGTAACAACATCAAATAGGGATAGGGGTGAACTGCGTTCAATGCCACAATCACTATATTTTTTCACTAGGGCTGAGAAGACTTCTTTTAGATTACCGGAAGCATTCAACCACCAGAAATAAGGTACATTACCGGAGTTTGCACGTAATCCCACACTTTCACCCATACCCCAGCTATAATATCCCAGCGAATATTGCATCCATAGCTTATCAATAGTGCTAAGACAGGAACAGGGAATTCTCTGAATCGAAGCAATATCTAAACTATCTTCAATTTCTCGGTTAGCTGCTTTCAGGATGACTTTTGCTGTTTCCTCACAAGCTTTCTCTACCTCTCCACCAGTGAGGTAATTGAGAAGTTTAATATACTGTTGGAGAATTTTAGCTCTAACTACTCGAATGCCATTTTCTTCCTGATTGCTTCCTTCTATCTTCCAGCAGCCTAATTGGTTATATTGTGTTGTTGAATAATCTTGCACTTCATTTCTAGTTGGCAATCTATAATAAAACACACCATCACTACTTCTTAAATTCAACCAGTTACAGAACTCCAAGGCATTTTGCCAACTAACACCCGTAATTGGTCTTTTTGCACTACCAGGTGGAAAATGAGACTGTGAATTTAATCGCTCATCTACAAAAAGTTGATATTCCGCACAGGTAATGTAACTAGCATCAATCTCTAAGTTTTCATCAATCTCCCTGAAATTATTCAGCCTCCGTGACAGCTTCACTTCTGCTGCTAACTTGGCAATTTTTGGTTCGGGAGATTCTAACCCCTCCTCTAACATTTCTTCCAGTTGTTCCCGTACTACTGGCTCCACCTTCAAACTCTCTTGCAGACAATCTAAAGCTAGGGTTAATGAAGCAACAGTGGGATTTTCTATGGCTCTCCGAATCAGGTTAGTAGCATCACCTTGAGCAGCATATAAACGGATAGTTTCCGCCCACCAAAAATTATCCAAGTTCTCGACTAAAATATTATCCCGCTGTAATTCCTTTACCCGCGCAGCCGCTAAATATTCTTGAAAACTCAAATGAGCAAATTCATAAACCCCTAGCTCTCTTTCCATTAATAACCCACTCACCTGTTTTATCTGCTCCAGGAATTGAGAGGGATTTAAACTACTACCCGCAACCCTTTCCAGTTCACCTGCAATCAGTTCTTGTCCTAACTGAGGGTTAAATTCCCTCGTTTGTCGTTCCATCAAAGCTAGTGCGAGGACTTGCAGCACCGATTTATTTTGTTCTGCAGTGAGTGGAGTCTTGATTTTCTTTGCTTCCTGGCGCGAACCCAAGAGCAAATCACAAATTTTCTGATATAGTTCTACTCTCCGCCCTGGTAACACGCTACCACAATAGTGAACTGTAGCAATCATCGTTATCAGTAGCGGGTTCTTCGCCATGTCTGAGATGGCGCGATTGGAGATAATCCGCTCAATTAAATTATCAGCATTATTTTTAGCTTCAGCCCTGACTGCGGGAGTATCCCTCCCCGCACGACTCATAATTTCAGTTTGCAGATACCAACTACGGATAAATTGCTGCATCTGCTCTGAGTTGAAGGGAAGCACTTCTAGCACAGTTCCCACTTGCTCTACAGGCGCACTCCTAAAGCCGTGGGGACGAGAAGTGAGGATAAAAGCAGTTTGGCGATAGATTTGCATCTGCCGATTTACCCAGTGGCTCACCTGCTGGCGTTGGGATTCATCGGCGACTTCATCCAACCCATCCAACATTACCAACAAGTTACCCGTGTTTAACTGCTCTTCTACCCAATGGGGAGGGGGAGTTAAGGTTTGAGGTGCAGGTAGGTTGTGAATATGCTCCTTAATCAGTTGGGGTAAACTGGGCGGTGGTTCTGTAACAATCAAATTACGAATATCCCGCAGATACAAAAGTATGGGGATGAATTTTGGTGCTTTGTATTTACCATGTTGCTTTTTGGCGTAGGTGAGAGTTAAATGGCGCAACAGGGTAGTTTTTCCCGAACCAGGAGGCCCAATTACCGCTAAACGGCGATAGTTGGAGAATTTTTTCTTGGTGCTTTGGGCTAAAAAATCCCAAATAGTTTGACTCTCAGATTCACTGTACGCCGAAATCATCCCTCCAGATATATTTTCAGGAATTTCGGGATCGACTCGCAAGGGCACAAACACATCTTCTAAATCCAGCACTGGTAAACCAATGCGGAATCCTTCAATTTTGAACTCCCGGAAATACTCAACTAAACTCCGGTAATAACTGCGCTGAAATTGAGGGTTTAAACTCCACCATAAATCTATTACAAATGTTTTCAAACCCTTGACAATCCAAGTCGCTAGGGGTTCCTCTGCTTTCTCTAACTCCTCCTCAATCTTGTCCAGAACTCGGTTAGTTACCCCAGATACAAATTTATATGCGATCGCTACTATGATAAGAGCGATGGTTAACATGGCCGATGCCAATGCAATTTGCCCGTTTCCAGCCATGAGGGCAGCAACTGTTCCAGATAGTCCCAATCCAGAACCAGACAAACCCAGATACTTGGTTAGCTTTTGCACCCTTTGATTTCTGGCTTTGCGACGCGCATCAGTGGATTCTTGCGGTGGTGTGATAGATGGTTGTGCTGGGTTATTGTTTGGCATCGGTTGTGTGGCTATGTCTGAAAATTGATATGCAACCGCATCTCAGATTAAACCTTAAAATCACTAATTTTTGGTAGATTTAGCGATCGCTGGTAACTGTAAACCCTGGGGATAATTACCTTCTGCTTTAATACGTTTAATTTCAGTATCTGCAATCCGTAGGTTGAGCTTTCCAGCCAAAGCTTGGACAATATCTCCCTTGTCAATGATACCTGCCACTGCACCGGCGGGAGTGAGTACGGTAACCAGAGGTAGATTTTCTGCTTCTAGTTGATTAATCACATCTGCCAAGTCAGTTGACTCGGCAACGGTGGGAATTTCTGTGAGAGGGTGAACAATAGTTTGCAAGGTTTGGGTTTCCCACTCACTTCTTTCTATGGTACGCAAATCATCAATGGCAACCATACCCCGGTAACGTCCATCAGATTCTGCAAAATAAACTTGAGATGGATCTGCTGTTAATAAGTATATATCCGCAAAAGAACGCAAAGAAGAATTAGCATCTACTATACGAAAATTACGGGTCATGGCATCGGCAGCGGTTAATTGGAGCAAGGTTGATTGTAAAATTGCTACGCGATCATATCTAGTGGCATTGCGGATACCAAACCACCCCAATAGGACAATCCACAACCCAGTTACCAACTCCCCTGTCAAATAATCTATCAAAAATCCCAAAGCGATCGCCACATAGCCTAAAATTTGCCCTGCTTTAGCCGCTAACCTAACTGCTTGAAAGCGATCGCCCGTAGCCTGCCATAGTGCTGCTTTTAACACTTGTCCCCCATCCAAGGGTAAGCCGGGTATTAAGTTAAATAAACCCAAAATCAAGTTTATTTTTGCCAAATCCCCTACCATTGAACTGAGGATGGCAGTATCTGGTAAAATATTACTGAGCAGATAAAGTAAGAAAAATAGAGTGATACTAACTAATGGTCCAGCAATTGCCACCTGGAAAGCTTTACCTGGAGTTTTCGACTCTGATTCAATGGCAGCAATACCACCGAATATAAACAAGGTAATTGAGTTAACTTTAATACCTTGGGCTTTGGCAACCAAACTGTGCCCCAATTCATGTAACAATACAGAAGCGAATAGCAGTAGTGCCATTCCCATACCCGCAGTCCAAGCGGCGATTGTTCCCAATTCCTGGTAAGCTACACCAAAGTTGAGGGTCGCTAGCCCTAAAATTACAAACCATAAGGGATCTAAAAACAAAGGAATCCCAAATAAAGAACCAATTTTCCAATTTGTCTGCATATATATATTTCCTATATTGTGACTTCTCCACACACTGACCACAAGGGGTGAGCGTGTGGGCTTCTATCCTCACGAATAGAAATTTCTGCGTTGCACTTATCTAGATATTGCTATCCCCGACAGTACGCATTCAGCAGACAGTTTCCTTTCCCCCCAGTCCACGGGTACTACATTTTCCAACCCCCGGTTTAAAATTACTCGCCCACTAGCATGATCTCTTGTAGTTTGGTATCCGCATTCAGGACAAGCATGGAATCGTTGACTGAGTTTCTTCTTGCCTGTATGTGCATTGCACTCAGGGCATATCTGGCTGGTGTATTTGTGGTCAACTTGATGAAAATACTTGCCACGTTTCCAGCATACCCAAGATAATAGCTGCCTGAATTGACCAAACCCACCATCGAGCATTTGTTTGCCAAGGAATCCTTTAGCACAGATCCGAAAATCAATGTCCTCAACAAAAATCATGTCTGCTTGGTTACACAAAAGATGGCTAACTTGAAAGTGAAAGTTTTTCCGGGTATTGGCTATTTGATGGTGAAGTCTAGCAACTTTTAACTGTGCTCGCTCTGAGTTTTTACTACCTTTTTTCTTTCGAGCAGCCCTGCGTTGCAGCACTTTAAGCCTACTTTGCAAGTCTCGAAAAAATCTAGCTGGTTCAACTCGGAAATTATCGCTAGTCACCAAAAACGATTCCAATCCAATGTCTACTCCAATTCCATGTCCAAAAGGCACGGGTTCTGGCACATTAACATCACACCCAATTGTAACTACTGCATACCAAATAGTTCCTCTTGCTCTAGATACAATCCTGACTCCTTTGACATTAAACCCTTCTGGGATTGGGCGATGTTGATTGATTTTAATTTCACCAATCTTAGGAAGCTTAATCGTGTTTCCTTTTATGGGATTTTCCTTAAACTGGGGAAACAAGAATGATTGATAAAAGCCGAATTTTTTATATCTAGGAAAACCAAATCCCCTTGTTTTAAAAGCTTCCCAAGTATTATGTAACCTTTTGATTACATCCTGAGTTACTTGGGAGTGAACCTGTTTGTAATATGGATTAGTTTTCTTCCACTGAGTTAGTTGTCGTTTCTGCTCCAAGTAACTAGGGAAAGGGATATGGGCAGACATGATGTACTCTTTTTGCAATGAGCAGCAGAGTAAACTACACTTTCTCGAGGCAACCCAATCTTTTATGTCCCGTAAGCATCTGTTGTACAAGCGGCGACAAGTTTCCAACCATTCAAGCATTAATGCTTGTTGGTCAGTAGTTGGTTGCCCTAAGCCAGATATGTCACCATTCTGGCTCGGCTTCAAAACGGTGCGTGAGACTTTCACCTCACACCGCTTCTCTCTCCAATGGCTCTTTTGTCATGAGTACCAGTTTTATCCTGTGCAGTTTTCAGGTCATGGCAATGTCGATGGAGTAACTGCTTATTGCTTCTGTTGTTTTTACCCCCTTTAGATTTGGGGATAATATGGTCGGCTTCTAGTAAATCTCCATCTTGGAATGTCAATCCACAATATGCACAACGTCCTTTTTGTTTCTTCAAGAGAAACGCTTTTTCGGCTGGCATTTCTGGGTGTTTACCTAATCGACTACTCCAATAGATTAAATCCCCGTCATAGGGACTTTTGTTACCCTTTACCTTGACATATCTTACGATTTTTGTGTCTCGGTGTCTTGCCATTCTAAAAGGATTTTCTCCTTCTCTTGTGCTGAATACCCAGTTATCATTTCCCTCGGTATGCCAATATTTACGCATAATCCAAGTTCTATTTTTCATTGGGTGTCGTCTGTACGCCCATCTTTTGAGTTTTTCAAAGAAGTGGCGGTCACAATCCGAGAATGTTTCTGAGCTTACTTTGGTCGAGTAGTAATTGCTCCATCCTCTAATGATTGGATTTAGTCTTGTTATTAAGGCAACCTGTGGGGCTGACTTGTGACTATCTACTACTTCTCCCAATTTTATTAGGTGGGCTTTAACCTTTTCAGCACTGGGCTTTATTAGGGTTTTAAAACCTAGTTTTTTCCCACGATTATTTGTTCCACTTTGGTGTTTTCCGACTTGATATTGTCTGATGTTGAATCCTAAAAAATCGAATCCAACATTTCCATTGTGGAGGTTTAAGGTATGGGATATTTTTGTTTTGCTAGGTTTTAGTTCTAATCCCATTTCTGCTAACCATTCTTTGATTATTTCTTGACATTCTTCTATCACTTCGAGTTCATGGTGAAGGATTACAAAATCATCAGCATATCTTATCAGTGAGATTGCTTGTCTCCTGAGTGATTTGCTTAAATGAACACCATTCTCGGTGTACCATCGTTGAGATTCTGCATATTGTTTTAATCTTTCTTCCATCCCATGTAAGGCTATGTTTGCTAATAACGGGGAAATTACACCTCCCTGTGGTGTGCCTTTGTTGGTAGGAAATAAGTCCTTTCCATCCATAACTCCACCTTTTAACCAAGCTTTGATTTGTTGTCTTAGCTTTGGGTATGTTTGAAGTTTTGTCAGTAGTTTTGAATGGTTGATTTTATCGAAGCATTTTGATATGTCAGCATCTAGCACATATTTAGGCTTTTTATTGATGTTTATATATATGGCTTCGATTGCGTCTTGGGCTGAACGGGCTGGTCTAAATCCATAACTATTAGGTTCAAATTTTGCTTCCCATTCGGGTTCTAATGTTAATTTGACTAAGGCTTGTAATGCCCTGTCAGTCATTGTAGGAATCCCTAAAGGTCGCTTTTCATCACTGTTGGGTTTTGGTATCCATACTCTGCGAGTTGGTTTTGACTTATTGCCAAGTTTTAATTGATTAACAAGTGCCATTCTTTGTTTGGGTATTAGGGATTTTACCCCATCTACCCCTGCGGTTTTCTTGCCTTGATTATCTTGGCTAACCCGTCTGACGGCTAATAGTTTGGTGTACCAGCTTTTTAGGAGTAGCCTTTGTAATTTGTGGACTAATTTGACATCACCCCGTTGACTGGCTTTGAATATTCTTTTTTGTAACTTAAAGACACATCTCTCGGCTTTTCGCCAGTTGATGTCCTTCCATTCATACATCGGTTTTGATGCCGTGTTCATAACGTTTTCATTACTACTCAAGACCATTCATTCCATTGAACAGTGTGTACGTCAGCATATCCTTATCTATTACAGATAGGCTTTTGCTTCTTACACAATCCTTCCCTATATGAACCTTGCGCTGGTTACTACTTAGATTTCGACCTTATCTAAGAGATTCATGAGGGTTACTTCGTTCCCAACAACCGTATTACTAACTTTAGTGTCTTCCTCTGTACCGAAGCTGTGTAGATGGTTCTGGTTAAGTTTTACCTTCTTCCAGTACATTAGCTTGTTAACATTTTGTTGCCAGCCGATAATCTGCGTAGGCTGGGTTATCGTCACGATACTTCAAACGGAAGTTTTTAGTCATACACATAGTTAGATGCTAGACAGGATTTGATGTCAGATTCATCATTACTGCCGTTTAGCCCCGCTTTTCCCACTTTGATCACCATTCTCCATCGGAAGGGGTTATGCTGTCATTCCACCATCGGGAGGGATGGACTTTCACCATCACGGTTGTTGAGTTATCAAGGTTTAAAACCTTGCCCTACCCACGTCTGTTAGACTTTTGGTAGGAACGAGTCGCACGGTAAATTCGATAGGTGTAATTCATAGTCAACATCTCCGTATTTTAGCACGGAGTGTTACCCGTGATAAAATATTTGTGACCGAAGGCTTCTGCCTTCGTCAGGCAGCGAGAGCTGGAGGCAGAAGGCACCTCTGAGGATTTTTCCGCTCAAACCCTTCTGACTTATGGATAGTGGGATTTGACCGTGGGGGGCTAGCTTGAAAATGGTTGTTAGTTGTTAGTTGTTAGTTGACAGCTTAGGTGTGGGAGCCGCAGTCGAGGTATTTTCATCCTTGGTTGTGTACAAACGTCCATGTAGACGCGCGAAGCGCGGCTTGGAGCAGAGTGGGACTAGCTTGAAAATAGTTCAGAAGCGCGGAGTTTGTAGGGGCGCATTACGTGCGCCCTTGAGGAGTTAGTCACTTTATTTTTATTCCCCTCCTTTTTAAGGAGGGTTAGGGAGGATCTCACGCTGATTTACACAATACACCTCCAGGCTGATAACCTGGAGGCGTTTTGGTATAGTTGGGATGCGCCCCATTCACTCGATTATTTAGAGGGAATTACACACAATTCCCCAGCCTAGATCCGACCGATATTAGTTAATCCTAAAACAATACCAATGCCAATCGCATGACCGAAACACATTGCAGCAATAAATGCGGGAATACTGATAGGTAAAAAAGGGAACTTAGGACCAACTAGAGGCTGCTTAATTTTGAAAGTTAGCAGCAGAGATACTAGACAGCTAACACTAATAATTGCCCCTACCGTATTATTCCACTCTGGGGTTGCTGGAACAGATGCAGCGGCTAGTAAGATTAGTGACATTAATTTTATCTCCTGAATGGGAAATTTACAGTAAGTACAAACCAAATTATTATAAATTAGGTGATAAATAGTGAAAAATATTTATTTTTTTGATGAAGCCTGTATTTTTAGGTATATATAACTAATTTTTGTCAACTAATGCTGGTTTCCAGAATTGATGAGTTAGAGATGAGAAAGCGATCGCATACGTACAAAAAATAATAATATGCAAGAAAATATACTAATTAGTAGAAAATAACTAGATTAACCTGAGTTCGGTGTTAGGAGTTCGGTGTTAGGAGTTAAAACCGTACAATAGTTGGTTCGGTTATCCTCCCGTTCGGCTCAGTTCACGGCCGAAGCCTTGTCTTATCCCCCTTGGGGGATTATAGGGGGGTTCCTACCTTGTCCTCCTTGTCTAACCAACACCCAATTGTAAAAAACCTACACTTGTGAACCTGCTCCCTCTCTCCCTCTCTCCCTGCTCAAGAGCCTCTTCTTGAATTACCCATAACTTGCTAAAATTAACAAATGATTAAGGTTCATCAAACCATTGCCAGTATTTCAAATTTGAATGCGAATTAAGATTTGTGGAATTACTCAACCCAGCCAAGGAGTAGCAATATCCAAACTTGGTGCCAATGCATTAGGATTTATTTGTGTTTCCGCTTCACCCCGTTACGTTAATCCCAGTCAGATTAGGGCAGTAGTAGAAGTACTACCACCAACAACTGAAAAAATTGGTGTGTTTGCCAACACCATCACCGAAGAGATTGCTCGGATAGTAACTGATTCTGGATTGACTGGGGTTCAATTACATGGAGATGAGTCTCCGGCTTTTTGCCAGCAATTGCGCCAATATTTACCTGACACAGAAATTATTAAGGCTTTGAGAATACATAGCTGGGAAGCATTGCAAAAAGCACAGATTTACAGTTGTTGTGTAGATACCTTATTAATCGATGCCTATCATCCCCAGCAGTTGGGTGGTACAGGTAAAACCTTAAACTGGGAGATGTTGAAAACATTTGACCCTACCAAACCTTGGTTTTTAGCCGGAGGATTAACACCAGACAATATTTTGGATGCCCTTAGTTATGTACATCCTCATGGCATAGACTTATCTAGTGGAGTAGAACGTGCTCCTGGTGATAAAGATATAGATAAGGTAGCTAAACTATTTGCCCAGTTAAAAGATAAAGCCTCGCCCTAGAAAACTGGGCTTGTGGGTGCTTACAATCGGGAAATTTTGATTTGAAAGCACATAAAAGCCCAGTTTCTCAGCCTCGATTTTTGTGACAAAATGATGCCAATTTAATCGCTTCTTTAAGCACTTAGAGTTTGGCTAAATCCTTACAGAATAAGCTTTTAGCTTTTGGCTTAACCTGAACTCAGGTTAATTTTAACTCCTAACACCGAACTCCTAACACCAAACTCAGGTTGGTTTAGAAAAATCCGGGTTGATGGCGAATTAAGTTGAAAAACTCCTCCCTAGTTTTTTGCTCTTCCTGGAACACCCCTAACATGGCACTGGTAACAGTCCAAGAACCAGGTTTTTGTACCCCGCGCATTACCATGCACATATGACTAGCTTCAATCACAACAGCAACACCTTGGGGTTCGAGAACACTCTCAATTGCCTCAGCAATTTGCCTTGTCAGTCGCTCTTGAACTTGTAAACGACGGGAATACATTTCTACAATGCGAGCCAATTTACTCAGCCCTACAACTTTTTGGTTGGGGATATAAGCTACATGAGCCTTACCCATAAAAGGCAACATATGATGTTCACACAGGCTAAAAACATTTATATCCCGTACTAATACCATCTCATTGTGCCCTTCATCAAAGATGGCACCATTAACTAATTCGTCAAGAGACTGTCTGTAGCCACTGGTGAGAAAGCTCATTGCTTCTGCTACTCGCTTTGGTGTTTTCAGTAGTCCTTCACGTTCGGGATCTTCCCCTACTCCCAACAATATTGCCCTCACGGCTGACTTCATTTTCTCCATTTCTTCCTCTGTGGGTGGATGGAAGTCAGCTTGCTTCCCACCGTGGCTATTACGGTCTGGTCTAGCGCCATTTATAGCATCTTTCAGCTCAGTAATCAGAGGAGATTTAGAAGAATTAGAACCGTTGGAACTAGCAATAGTCATGATGTCAGTCTGTCTAAGATTTTTGTATTTGAGAGATGGATTATACAATGCCATTAGTGTTCTATATTCAGTGCCTAGATGCTCATAGAACACCTGCGCTGGGCATGAGAATTAATTCATCGATCGCTGCTTGTGGTGGTAATAATGCGGCGTGGAGAATCGATTGAGCCACAATTGCTGGGGTAAGCATATTGGAACGGTTAAAGTCAGCATTCACCGTTTCCGTATCCCAAAGTTCTGTGTTTACCGCTCCAGGACAAATAGCGGTGACGCGAATACCGTGGGCGCGTTCTTCCTGTGCCAATGTTTGGGAGAGGGCAATTAATCCTGCTTTACTGACAGAGTAAGCCCCCCAACCAGGAAATGGTTGTTTAGCTGCAATGGAGGCAACATTGATAATTGTCCCGGTTCCCCTTGCCCGCATGGCTGGCAAAATACCCATCGTACACTGAAAAACACTGGTAATATTTAAATCAATGACCCGTTGCCAGTCATGCAAGGGAGTATCACTTAAATTGGCTGTATAGCCCATACCAGCATTGTTGACCAAAATATCTATATCCCCAAATTCATGGGCGATCGCTTGTATCTGTTCTTGCACCCGGTCAACACAAGCTAAGTCAACAGCATATACTTTAGCTGTGACTCCTACATGTTCGGCAGCTGCAGCTACCGCCGTCAATTTCTCAACAGAACGGCTAACTAAGGCGATGTCTATTCCCGCCTTTGCAAATGCCAGAGCTGTCGCTTTTCCGATTCCACTACTTGCCCCAGTAATTAGGGCACGTCGTTTCTGCTCAACACTCATGCTGTTTTCTCAATTGTTTGGCAGTTTTGAAATTTCATTGACACCCTGTTATTCCAACTTTGAGATTTGTATGGATGAAACACACCTCAAAGACTGAATAATTGATGGTGACAAATGCTATACTGCATTGCCGAAATTGGCATAATACTATCGATCGCGTTGCCAGGTATAACAATAATTGATTATATTGTCCCGACAAATAACTGTATGCAATCTAGATTTCTTAGCCATACCCTAGGGATAGCTACCCATCTACCGATTTGTAATCTATCGGCTATAGTTTTATCAACGTTGTAGATACACCAGTTGTTTGATGGTGACATATTCAAACGGATTGAACTTTCAACGCTAAAAACTCTCTTCTCCCAAAAATAGAAATACCTATGGTAGATCCAGATTGTTAAAAATCTTTACATACCATAGGCAATTATAGCACTGGTGTTATACCAATAAATGGAATTTACTCCTATGAGTGGGAAAGTTCAGTAAAAACACCAATTTTGCGGAATTTTTCATACCGTTGTTGCTGTCTTTGTTGGGGAGACAGATGTTGAACTGATTCCAAGTTTGTTAACAGTGCATCTTTAAGAGTTTTTGCTGCTTCTAGGGGATCGGAATGTGCTCCACCTCTAGGCTCTGTGAGGATTTCGTCAATAATGCCCAGGTTTTTCAAGTCGTGGGAAACAATTTTTAAAGCTACTGCTGCTTGGGAAGATTTGCCCGCATCTTTCCACAAAATAGCGGCACAGGCTTCTGGGGTAGCGACGGTATAAACGGCGTGTTCAAACATCAGTAAGCGATCGCCAACACCAATACCCAAAGCTCCACCAGAACCACCTTCACCAATGACGGTACAAATAATCGGCACTTCAAAGCGGAACATTTCCCGCAGATTATAAGCGATCGCTTCCCCTTGTCCTTGGTGTTCCGCTTCGATACCAGCCCAAGCCCCTGGAGTATCAATAAAGGTAATAATCGGCATCCCAAACTTATTGGCGTG
Organism: Calothrix sp. MO_192.B10; assembly: GCA_030065055.1. Lineage (GTDB taxonomy): Bacteria > Cyanobacteriota > Cyanobacteriia > Cyanobacteriales > Nostocaceae > Calothrix_A. Next base: position 16,037 of record JASJDS010000103.1, on the reverse strand, counting down.
TTCCATCAGTCGTAAAGCCTTGCGGTAGCCTCCAGGGGATGCCATACCAAAATTGCGAGCCACATTATCCTTAGTATCACGCCCTTTTTGATGACCCAACATCACCACTGGTTGCCCACCTAAGCGACCGACACCACCTACCAAAGCCGGATCGTCATGACCACAGCGATCGCCATGTAACTCCATCCATTCATCACTAATTGCCTGAATGTAGTCAAGGGTACTGGGACGACGGGGGTGACGAGCCACTTGCAATCTCTGGGAGGGAGATAAGCTAGTGAAAATTTCCTCCCGTAACTGCATGGCACGGGTTTCTAACTGACGAATTTGACCGGATACATCAACACCATTTTCTTCTGCCAGTTCGCGAATTTGCTCAATTCGATTTTCTAGTTCTGCTAGTGGCTTTTCAAAATCTAACAGTAGCGGTTTGCGCTCAGTAGTTGCCATCTTAAGAGTTATTTTGTATTCAGTGTGGAGTTGGGAGTTATGAATTATGAATGTTAAAATTCACACTTCACGACTTAAAACTATGAAACCAGCAGTGGTCTAAATCCGTGCTTGACCGATACCAGACCAATTTGCTCCATTTTGTCTACGGTAATCTGATTTCGCCCCCAAGAAAAGTTAGTATATAACTTCTCAAATTCTAGCAACATGGATTCAGCAAAGCAGGCAAACAACTGTCGCGCTGGTACATCCATATTCACAATTTGCATAATTTTCCAATCAATATCCAGAGAATGCTCAACAATGCCGCCATTGAGTACATGAATATCAGGATGCTGAAGTTTAGTTGCTAAATTCTTGGGATAACCCCCATCGATTAGTAAACAGGGTTTCTTCAGAGTTTGGGTATCTATTTCTAAACCCTTGGGCATACTGGCAACCCAAACCACAATATCAGCTAGGGGTAAAGCTGCTGACAATGTCATAATTTTGCCACGCCCCAGCTCCGCTTGTAATTCCTGCAATCGGTCTTGGTTGCGAGCAATCAGCAATAAATCCTGGACATCCGTTTTCTGATCTAGCCAGCGACAAACTGCACTACCAATATCACCTGTTGCCCCACAAACTGCCACCGTAGCTTGAGATAGGTCGATTCCTACTTTTTGTGATGCTTGCTCTACTTGCCGACAGATAATGTATGCCGTGTGAGTGTTACCCGTAGTAAAGCGTTCAAACTCCAGCTTGACGTTACGAACTTGTGGAAATCGATCTAAGTTGAAATTTTCAAAAATAATTGAGGAAAAACCACCCAAGGCTGTAATATTAATGCCATTTTTTTGGGCATGAGCCATAGCATTCAAAATTTTGCGGGTGGCTGCCTTAATCCTTCTATTAGCTAGCATTTCTGGCAAAAAGCAGGATTCCACATAACGTCCTTCAATTTTTTGCCCTGTCACACTAGTAACGGTAATGTTGTCTACTATTTGTGGTGGGGCACTGCACCAGAAATCTAGCCCTTGATCGGCATATTCGGGATATCCCAATTCTCTGGCTACTAGTTGAGCGTGTTGTAAACTCGTAAGATGTCCTATAAGACCAAACATGAACTATTTTATTAAGCGTGTGCTTCTGTAAAAGCTGGCAGGTAATTTGGGTTAAGATATCACTAAATCTTAAAAATACTACACAAAGGGCAAGAATAGCTAGGAGTGATGGAGTGAGGGAGTGAGGGAGTGAGGGAGTGAGGGGGTGTAGACGCACAGCGTCTACAGCTTTGAGAATAAATAACTGAAAAACTGAAAACTCCACTCAATTTTCTTTCCCTCCTTCACTCCTTCACTCCTCCCCTCATCCTCTCAGTCCATACGCCGATAGACGCATAATGTCACGGGTGGTAAAGCCAATGTTACTTAAAGCTTCTCCGTATTGAATCATAAAGTCTTCAACTAAAGCTTCTTTTTCCATTGCCAGAATCTCCGCGTCTTTCTCAACTGCATTCAGCATTTTCCAAACTATAGGGAGATTTTCACGGTTTGCATCTTCCAATTCAGCTTTTGACTCTTCAAAATGTTCCTTTAACCATACCTCACCAAAATTAAGATGGCTATACTCATCTTTCACAACACCCTCAGTAATTTTACGGGCAAAATCATCAGCCACAGGGATGTAGATGTTGTATGCAGCGATCGCAAAACATTCGATAATTAAAGACTGAATTAGCAAGCAAGTGACTACTTTGCCTTCGGCTGCTGCTGTTTGGAAGTTTTCGTGTAAGCTAGCAAAAAATTCCTGGGCAAATTTCATGTCAGGAGTAACTTTTAAGTTACGTCCACAAGCTTCAAAACCTTTCTTGTGGCGGTTTTCCATTTTCGATAGGCGAATCAATTGTTCCCCATGTTCCGGCAGCATTTCAGCCAATTTGATGTAATTTTCATGGGCTTCTTGTTCCCCTTCAATTACGATCGCATTAATGCGACTGTAAGCATCTTTGTATGTTTCGCTGGAAAAATCAATTTCAGACTGAGTGGCAAGCTGCTGCATCGTAATGTTGACTCCTGGATATTATCAAGTATCTAAAACTAAACGTTTTTTAATTTATCCTATAAACTGAGGACAACGTTTGTTTCATGTTTCTAGACCTACACAATTCAGAATTTGACTACAAGGTAGGTAAAGTATGAATTCATCCTCCCCTAGAACAAGCAACCCTTACAGGCGTTGTAATCCTTGGATCAGCTACTGTGATTTAATTTAACTTAACAAATCACTATGTAATAGATTAGCCTTTGTGGGGGTCTATACTCTAGTGTTTACCAATAAATGATTTGATGACATTGATATTTAAATCAAATTGGCAGCCTAAATATTCTCTATGGTTAAGTATTGCCATTTTACTGTTGGGAGTGGCAATTGTCTTACTACCATTAGTTGTGGTACTCCTCACATCCCTGACAACACCGGGAGTGAGTGTCGGTATTTTATCAGAACATCATTGGTCTTTCGGAAATTACCGAGATGCTTGGCAAAGGGGTAAGTTTTTACTCGCATTTGCTAATTCTACCTTAGTTGCCCTGGCGGTGACGGCATTGCAAATTATGACTTCAGCCCTAGCTGGCTATGCTTTAGCCCGGTTTCAATTTTGGGGCAAGCAAGGACTCCTATTAATTATTTTGGCAACCTTGGTAATCCCCTTTCAAATGCTAGTAGTGCCCACTTTCTTAATCTTGAAGTGGGGGCACCTAATTAATACATACTGGGCAATGATTTTACCTACTGCTGCCAATGGTTTTGGCATTTTCTTGCTCAGGCAGTATTTTCAAACTATTCCTGTAGAGTTGGAAGAAGCAGCAGCCATAGACGGAGCTACACGCCTACAAATTCTATGGCGAATCATGTTACCTTTATCCCGTCCAGCTTTGGTAACATTATTTTTGTTCACCTTCATTGGTGAATGGAACGATTTATTTAAGCCTTTGGTTTTTACCACCAGACCGGAATTAAGGACTGTACAGCTAGCATTGGCAGAATTTCAGGAGTTATTTACTAGTAACTGGTCTTTGTTAATGGCGGCAGTGATTATAGCTACTATACCGGTATTGCTAATATTTCTTTTGGGTCAACGTCAGTTTATTCGCGGTATTGCTAGTACTGGAATTAAGAATTGAGGAGTAACAATTTTGGATTACGATTGTTGGGTTCCACTTCGTTCCACCCAACCTACTATTTGCTTGACAACTAGACAAAGGGCACGGCGTGGGTTGTGATTATTCTATAAACCAATAGATTACGGATGCCGTGCCCCTACGGAATCACAAACTGAACAAAGGGCACGGCGTGGGTTGTGATTATTCTATAAACCAATAGATTATGGATGCCGTGCCCCTACGGAATCACAAACTGAACAAAGGGCACGGCGTGGGTTGTGATTATTCTATAAACCAATAGATTATGGATGCCGTGCCCCTACGGAATCACTTATTTTTTGTGCCTTCTAGATGTTTCCTAAATGTATCAAACTACTTAATTAGGGAAAACAAGAGAATCGTCTGAGGCAATTTTTACTTGATAATTGTTTGATGATTTTTCAGAGTTGAGGAACTTAGTATTCACAACATCTTTGTATGTATCTAAATCAGTTTGCCAATTTTCAATGGCTTTGGCAATATTGTCGATTTGATTATTCTCGCTGCCTTTGGGAAGTACATGATTAAAATTACCAGAAAATAAAACTGCTGGAACTAGTTTTTGATCGGGGAATCTAATTGCAGCTTGATTCACTTCTAAGTTGAGTTGTTTTCCTTCTAAAGTATAGGAAAACTTCATTGCAGCTTGTACTGGTGCGTTGCCAAATTCACTCCAGGGACCCGGCTGTAGTAGGGTTTTAAAGATAAAATCACGGGCTGCTTGTCCTGATTGAGGGAAGAGGACATATCCACCAAAATTGGTGCCAATTCCTTGATAATTAGCTTGGGATAATTTCTGGATATATTTCAGAGCGATCGCACTTATTTCCACATCTTGAATATCTTTGTTAGCAATTACTTCCGAGAAAACAATTCTATTAGATTGGGAAACAATATTAACCCCATTTTGGAAAGTCACTTGAGCAACAGAATTACTTCTTACAGGTTCTCGTGCTAATTCCCATTCACTAGGAACAATACCAGTATATTTCAGAAAATCTGGAGTTAAAATTGTCGGATCATTTTTTTGAACAGCGATAGTAATCGCCATTTCCTGAATATTCAAAGTCTGACTCATTATTTGTTGTTTCCTAGGATTAATATATTTGAACTACTCGGATTTAATTTTGGGATCACTAGTACCGCTGCGGGGCTGCCTTCTGCAAAAATGGTTAGTTGATTTCAGACCCGGTTGTACTAGTTATTAATAATATTTCCCATTTCTTGATTAAACTTGAGCTACCCATCAGTGTACTTGTTTTATTTTATCCCTCCGATACTCTGATTTGCACTTAGTATTTTCCACAGATAATTATTAGTACTTTGTCCCATTAATTTTGATGAGTCGCGGGTGCGAGCGATCCCCGATTTCTATCCTAGGAATTGCTACAATGTGCGGATATTGATTTAGAAGTCGGGGATCACCTTACCTAGCCATCAAAACTAATGTGGTGGAACATTAGTACTTCATTTTATTAATGTTGATGAGTAAAACAATTGTAGTGGGAGCGTCTGGCTCCCTATTTCCAAACAGGGAGCTTTCCGGATTCCATTCCTTCAAGCTTGGAAAATTAATTTAATAAACCACTACCCGCCACTAACCAAGTAATTGCGAATTACGAATTACGAATTAAATTAACCTATTTCACCCTAGACTAAAGGCAACAACTGTGTTGAAAATGGCTCTGGTAAGGTAGACTGACTGTGAATGATATAAATAATACCACTTCTACCCTCCGTGATACAGACTTGTCGCGCCGGGAACTACGAGACTTAGTACGAAAGCAGCTGCAAATGCTGCTAGAAGAAGGGGATTTACGTGGAGCCAAGGCTATTTTGGTTCCCGTCCAACCCGTGGATATTGCGGAAGCCATTGAAGGTTTACCTGAAGCTATGCATGCCTTGGCATTTCGCTTCCTTTCTAAGGATGAGGCAATTGAAGTTTATGAGCATCTAGATTACAGCATCCAAGAACGACTAATTGGTGAATTACGCAGCCAAGAGGTTCTTGATATTGTCGATCAAATGTCACCGGATGATCGCGCTAAACTATTTGATGAATTACCAGCGAAAATTGTCAATCGTCTGTTAGAACAACTCAGCCCCGCAGAAAGACAAGCTACAGCCCAGTTATTGGGTTATGAAGCAGATACGGCTGGGCGGATTATGACACCAGAGTTAATCTCCCTCAAAGAAAACTTTACTGTAACTGATGCTTTAGAACGCATTCGTAGTTTAGCTGATACCAGTGAAATTATTTATTATTTGTATATTACCGATGCAGCTCGCCATTTAACCGGAGTTGTTTCCCTCCGAGAGTTGGTAATTTCTCAACCCGATCGCACAATGGGCGAGATTATGACTAGGGAAGTGGTATCAATACATACAGATACAGACAGAGAAGATGTGGCTCGGTCGATTCAAAGGTATGACTTTTTAGCTTTACCTGTGGTGGATCGAGAACAGCGATTAGTCGGTGTTGTTACGGTTGATGATGTGATTGATATTCTAGAGGAGGAAACTACTGAAGATATTTATGCCTTGGGTGGAGGGGTACAGTCTGGAGGCGATAACTATTTCCAAACTGGTTTACTGGCTGTTGCTCGCAAGCGAGTTGTATGGTTACTGGTGTTATTGGTAACTAACACCATCACCGGCACAATTATTAAGTCAGAGGAAGATATTTTACAAAAAGTTGTCACCTTGGCGGCATTTATTCCTCTACTCACTGGTACTGGTGGTAATGTGGGCGCTCAATCTTCTACGGTGGTAATTCGGGGCATGAATACCGATGAAATCCGTTCCCTGGGAACATTACAGGTAATTGTGCGAGAGGGCATCGCTGGAGCTTTGTTGGGGGGAATGCTAGGTTCCATCGCCACTGTTTGGGCTTTTTTCCTGCAAAATAATTTACAAGTAGCGATCGCTGTTGGTTGCAGTCTGATGGCTATTTCGATTTTAGCTTCTATTTCTGGTTCTGCTTTACCTTTTTTATTCCGTTTGCTACGTCTAGATCCTGCTTTGATGTCAGCACCATTTATCACCACCGCTGTAGATGTGGCAGGGGTGTTGATTTATTTCAATTTGGCACGGATAATTCTAAAGCTCTGATTGGGTACGGGGAGCAATATTCGGGAGTGCGGGAGTGAGGGAGTGAGGGAGTGAAGGAGTGAAAGAATAATTTTTATTACTTCATCTGAGTATCAATATTCATGGGTGTCGAGATGAGAAATATAGCATTACGCAATTAGGGCGCGAACATTGTTGAATGCTGAAATCTACAAGCAGTAAAATGGGTGACTTTTGACTTGCGCGTAGCACTATACCAGCTACAAATTGGGAAAATGGGTATTTAAAGTAATTGATTTTGTCTTAATCACCCATAGGCATCTTAATGGTTAAAAAACACTATCAGGGTAAAGTTTTATCCTCAAGGATGTGCATAGAGTTTAATGTTTAACAACATCAAAACCTGATTATCTAATTTTTATTCCTTGTTGTTCTATTGTTTCGAGTTACAGAAAATTGCAATCAGCAAAGGATAATTTTTTTATCTGTCCTAATTGATTAACTGATATGATAACTACCATGAGAATATGGATACAATATCCATCTGCTATTTCATCAACACCACCCACAATTCATCTGGGGATCAGATATAAACTCAGAAAATATCTCTATAGTTGAACAACTATTTAATTTTAAATGCCTGAAGTGCTGAATGTTGTTGCGATCAAACTAGTTATTTAATGAATCTTTACAAATGCCAACTTCAACAGGACTATCAACCACAGGGATAATACTGATATTGATGAAATGTTGACCGGACAATAAAAAACAATAATTGTAGAGCAGTTAATTATAAAAATCCCTACTTTATCATAGGCATCTACATATTTATTGAGATATACCAGAGCAGATGAATACTTTAAAAGCTAGAGGGAATAAGGGAGAAGCTGAGATTATGCAAATGTTAACTATTTCAGATTTAAAGCAAGTTGATCGATTTCGTGAATTACAATCAACTTTGCGCGATCGCTGGCAAAGTATCGAAGGTTCTACAACCAGCGATGTGGATATTCTAGTTATTCCCTCCCTCAGCATAGATCAACGGGAACTAAAAAAGATAGAAGGTTGCGAACATTATGAAGAACGCCTCCTATTTGCCCTGATTCGTCTGTGGAATCCTCGCAATAGATTAATTTATGTCACCTCCGTCCCTCTACATCCCAGCATTATTGATTACTATTTACAACTTTTACCGGGTATCCCCTTTTCCCATGCTCGCAATCGTTTGTTGTTGCTGTCTACCTATGATGCTTCTCTCAAACCCCTGAGTCAAAAAATTTTAGAACGTCCCCGGTTAGTTAACCGCATTCGTCAGGCTCTGAGGATTGATAAGTCTTTTATGATTTGCTACAACTCCACGGATTTAGAAGCAGAACTATCTCTGAAGTTGGGCGTACCTTTATATGCGGCGGCTCCCGACTTACAAACTTGGGGAACAAAAAGCGGTAGTAGGCAGATATTTGCAGAAAGTGGAGTTCCCCATCCAGATGGTAGCCAATTGGTTTGGAATCACCAAGACTTGGCAATAGCAGCGGCAAATTTATGGGAACGCCAACCCACGTTAAAAAGAATGGTGGTGAAACTCAATGAAGGGGTTTCTGGGGAAGGTAATGCGGTGTTAGATTTACGACCGATCGCCCATTTAGCACCTCCCAATGGAACCCATGCTCAAAGAGTAGTTGCAATTAGCGATCGCTTCCCTAATTTAAGTTTCCAAGCCTCCCAGGAGACATGGGAGAACTTTTCCAGCAGAATTGTGGAATTAGGAGCCATTGTGGAAGCATTTGTGGAAGGAGAAATTAAGCGATCGCCAAGTGTTCAAGGTAGAATTACTCCTCTGGGTGAAGTGGAAATTCTCTCTACCCATGACCAAATTTTAGGGGGACCTGATGGGCAAATTTATCTCGGTTGTAGATTTCCTGCTGATGAAACTTATCGCCTACAACTACAAGAACTAGGCATCAAAATTGGCAAGAAGTTGGCAGAGAAAGGAGCATTAGAGCGATACGGTGTAGACTTTATCACCGTGGAACAGGAAGATGGTACGTGGGATATTCAGGCAATTGAAATTAACTTGCGTAAAGGCGGTACAACTCACCCCTTTATGACCCTGAAATTATTAACTAATGGTCGTTATGATTTGGAAACGGGTTTATTTCGCAGTCAGCAAGGAAGACCAAAATATTACATCGCCACCGATAATTTGCAAAAGGAACAATATCACGGCCTACTTCCCAACGATTTAATGGATATTATTGCCCAGCACAGACTACATTTTGATACTGGAACGGAGACGGGAACAGTTTTTCATTTAATGGGATGTCTTTCTCAGTTTGGGAAGTTGGGATTAACCAGCATTGGTGATTCTCCTGAACAAGCAGAGGCAATTTATAACAAGGTTGTTGCGGTTTTGGATGAAGAGAATTTGCAATATAGCCAAGAATTCTCCGCTTTTTCCGAGCATACCGCCCCAATGAGTTGGGAGGGGAGTAGTTATTAAACCTCATCCATCTTGAGAACTGGAGTTTTCCCTCCAGGGAATACCAAAAAATAAATTATCCTTACGGGGCACGGCATCCACAATATTCTTGTATAGGTAATAATCTTACTGATGCCGTGCCCTTTCGCTCCATTGGAATTCGTAAGCAAAAACTATAGGTTTCAAGGTAGACGCGGTTTAAAAAGCATAGTAGTTGAAGGACTTGGCATACTTTTCACGAATACTATGGATTTCCTCAACAATTTCATCTATCCACATTGTCTAATCTCCTAATGCTGGGTTTCGTTCCTCAAAGGCCACTCCTACAACGGAGAGAACCTCCCTCCGGGTTCAACACTTTGCTTATGCCGGGGAACCCTTTCGGCAGTTACTCCACTTGGGGAGACCCCAAGACCGTACTGCCTCACCACCGCAAGTGTTTCACCGCAACGGAGTGGCTCCCCAGCCTACAATTTTTCGGTAATTTCATAGCACTGAAGGGAGTAGTATTAAATGGTGAAACGGTATTATTTTATATTATTCACATCTATGGCGATCGCAGACAACAAAAAAGCCCAGTTGACTCAACAACTAGGCTGTATATCACACACTTCAAGGTCACACTAAATGAGGTTCATCACAACCACTATAAAACTTAATTTTGCTCCAAATTCACCTTAACTACCTTGCTCTTTTCTGACACAGTTTTAGGTAGTGTTAAATTCAAAATACCATCTTTATAATCAGCAGTAACATTAGTATTTTGAATTCTGGTTTTCAGAGGAATTACGCGCTGGAATTTACCATAATAGAACTCAGAACGCGTACCTTCTTTTTTCTCCGATTTACGCTCCGCAACCACCTTCACTGCATTTTCTGTTACTTCAATATCCACATCTTTTGCGGACATTCCGGGTAGCTCTAGCTTCAGATGCAATACATCTTCAGTTTCAGTCAATTCGGCTGCGGGAGTTCTAAAAGTTGGTGTTTGTATACCTTCAAAAAGACTATCAATTTGACGTTGGAGACTGTTCATTTCTGCCCAGGGATTGTAACGTACAATAGTCATATGATTTGTAACTCCTAACTTGTTGCTTGGTTATTGGTTTGATTTATTGCTTGCTTGATTCTTATAGTAGTGACGATTAAAAGTATTGTAAATTCGGTTTTTATCACTGAATAATTGATGAATACCGTCCAATAAAAATGGTTGAATTTAAAGTGCGGTAAACTGTAAAGCAGTTGGTACGGTTTTCCAGAATAACCAAAATAATTTATTCCTAAACATACCCTAAAGTTTCTAACAATAATTATCTCTGGATTAGTTATTTTCGCAGTTACCTGAATGAACGATGAGTTAGTCACCTTGCTTTCTGGGTTTGGGTTTGAGGAAGTCAGCACGGGTAAAACGGGAGGTTCTCGGCGACGTTTTCTCAATGATGCGGGAGTGATTATTACGTTACATAAACCCCATCCTCAAAATATTCTCAAACGATATCAGATTGAACAAATTACCGAGATTCTCCAAGGGGAAGAATTGCTATGAATAACATGATGCAATACAAAGATTATTTCGGGTCTATTCAGTATAGTGATGACGATAAAATCTTCTACGGACATGTGGAATATATCCGCAGTTTAATTAGTTTTGAGGGGGAAGATGTAGCTAGTTTGAGGGCTAGTTTTGAGTCAGCAATTGATGATTATTTGGCTCTCTGTGAGGAAAAAGGCATTGAGCCAGAGAAGCCGTTTAAGGGTAGTTTTAATGTGCGTGTAGGTAGCAAACTTCATCGTCAGGCAGCGTTATTTGCCCAACAACGGGGGGTGAATCTTAATAAGTTGGTGACAGATGCACTGGAACGTTATCTGAAGGGAGAATCGTTGGAAAATGCTTGAGGATAATTTTTTAAACAAAAGTTCAATGATTACCCGTAATTTTAAAGAGTTTGAACAATACATCACCCTGAAAACCTCGCTTTGCCGTTCTTGAGCGCCCTGCAATGAATTGCGGGCTAATAAACGAAGTGCGTTGAAACGCACTGAAATACCTGGTGTATGGACATAATTGGTCATATCCCCCAACCGATTCGCCCACAGCATCATAAATTTGAAGGCTAATAAACCAAGCACGTTAAAGCTTCGGCTTCGCTCAGCTTTAACATCGAGCGAAGTCGAGATGAGCGTAGCCGAGATGTTAAAACGCGCTCTCCTGTTTTTCCCAGTCTGATTTATCAGACTTTCTCTTTGAGCCTGGGAATTGATTCCCAGGCGGAAATCTGGGCTAATTCAGAATACTGCAAGGGGTGAACGAAATTTTGCGTGGGATTTCTAGCTAAGTATCCAAAAAATAACTCCCCACACTTAGGATGATGGGGTGATGAGAAAAAATTTGTCCCCTTGTCCCCTTGTTTCCCCACACCTTTTTTCGCTCACCCTGCTGCAAGTTATCAGATTTGCCGAATTTAGGGACACAAACGTTGCACTTAATCTTGCGATGCGATCGCTTGTCGCTGTCAAACTTCAACTCTCAATTTCCAGAATATATTTATATTACTTATAGCTATAATTGTGCGTTGATTTAGATATATCCCTATTTCACTAGGCAAAATTACTCTTTTGTAAAAAGAGTGTAAAACTTGCTGGCATTGCTTTTAGGCGATATTATCACTCTTTATCTATCTGAGCAACAGTGTTCTCCTCATGAATAAAGTTACTATAAAGATATATTAGTATTTTAAAATTTGTAGCCTGTTTTACAGAATTTTCTGGTATATTAATAATGCAGGGTAAAACCTGGCAATTAAAAATCCCTAAAATAACCAATAGAGAGGAACTTGATATGTCTACCCAAGAAAAAGCTCGTGCATTAATGATGCGCCACTATCAATTAATTAAAAATCGTCAACAATCGATGTTAGAACGTGTTAGTGAAGAACTACATCTTCCAGAAGAAATTTCCCATTACTGGAGCCCAATTCAAGGCAAGATATCTACCAATGCACGGATGAATTATGACCGCAGCAATGTCGCTATGAGCTAGTTAATCAAAGTTTTGGGTTTTGAATTGAGTGGCTAACTCAAAACAATAAAAAAGCCACCCAGAAATGGGTGGCTAATTTATGCTCTACTGAATTGTTTCAAAGAGAAAGGGACTCTGAATTAAGCATCGTAGTAGAGAGAAAATTCGTAGGGATGGGGACGAAGACGCATTGGATTGACTTCTGTATCCAGTTTGTAGGAAATCCAGGTTTCAATGAAATCTTCAGTGAACACGCCTGGTTCAGTCAAGAATGCATGATCTTGCTCTAGTGCTTCCAATGCCAACTCCAGAGAGCCAGGAGTGGAGGGAACTTTCGCTAGTTCTTCTGGGGAAAGTTCGTAAATATTCTTGTCTAAAGGTTCACCAGGATGGATTTTGTTCTTGATTCCATCTAACCCAGCACACAGCATGGCAGCAAATGCTAAGTATGGGTTACAAGTCGCATCTGGACACCGGAATTCTAAGCGTTTAGCTTTGGGATTGTCACCAGATAGAGGAATACGCACTGAAGCAGAGCGATTACCTTGAGAATAAGCCAAATTAACTGGTGCTTCGTAACCAGGAACCAAGCGTTTGTAAGAATTGGTGGAGGGGTTAGTGAGTGCCAACAATGCGGGTGCGTGCTTGAGAATACCGCCAATGTAATGTAGCGCAGTTTCACTCAAACCAGCATATTTATCCCCAGCGAATAGGGGTTGACCATCTTTCCAGATGGATTGGTGGGTGTGCATCCCAGAACCATTATCCCCAAATACTGGTTTAGGCATGAATGTAACTGACTTACCATATTTTGTGGCAACATTCTTGATGACATACTTGTAAGTCATCAACCAGTCAGCCGCTTCAATCATCTTCCCAAACCGGAAACCCAATTCGCTTTGACCACCGGTTGCTACTTCGTGGTGCTGCTTTTCAATGGGTACGCCACAGTCAGCCATTGTCAACAGCATTTCTGTACGAATATCTTGGAAGGTATCCGTAGGGGGAACGGGGAAATAACCCCCCTTATAACCTGGTTTATGACCCAGGTTGGGACCTTCGTCCTTACCAGTATTCCAACGACCTTCAACGGAGTCTACGTAGTAGTAACCTGCATTAGTGGTTTGATCGAAGCGAACATCATCAAAAATAAAGAATTCTGCTTCTGGACCAAAGAATGCCGTATCGCCAACACCAGAAGCAACTAAATAATCGATCGCTTTCTGGGCAATTACCCGGGGACAGCGGTTATAAGGCTCACCAGTGCGAGGCTCTTTAATGTAACAAACAACGCTGAGAGTTGGCTCTTTCATGAAAGGATCGATCCAAGCAGTATTGGGATCGAGTACCATTGCCATGTCAGATTCGTTAATGGCTTTCCAACCCCGGATACTAGAACCATCGAAAGGTACGCCGTCTGTAAAGGAACTCTCATCGATTTGATTGTGATACACCGTGAGGTGTTGCCATGTTCCTGGCATATCGATGAATTTAAGATCGACCATTTTGATTTTGTCATCCCCAAGCATGTTGAGGATTTCTTGTGGGGTTGCCATCTAAAAATCTCCGGGAGTGTGGAAACCGTGTGTCTTGAGACCACGGAGGAAACACGACACGGCTAATAAATTAGCCGTACCCCTTTCGGGGATGGGTAAGCAGAGGAGTAGTACTTACCCACTTCCCTGTATGCCGGGAATCGCCTTGCTACTCCAGTAAAGTGCGCCTTGCCAATGTTATCAGTCGGCACTTCCTAAACGCACTACCTTACCCCTCGTAAAGCTGTTTAACGCTCAGGTTCTAGAGCTTGGAACTGGCGAACCTACGCATTCCAAGGTAGGAACTTTGGCACTTGCTGATAACGTAGTCAGTTAAGACTTAGGCTGGTCAGCTACCTAAAGATGGGGGCTTGAAGCTCAGTCTCTTTAGAGCGGGGTGCTGACGGTTACTCCTTCTCTGCCAATTTACTCAAGTAAAATATAGCTGACAAATTATGCTAACTTTATCTCACAAAACCTGATTTTGACACACTAGGAATATCCTAAAGATAAAAAAAATTATAAGTTTGTATTTTGCACTACAGAACACTCCGTTTTAAACTAGGATTAACTTCTGCTTCTGAAGGAATACAAACTTAGTAGTCACCCAAACTCTTGTAGTGACTCTTTCTCAAAGAATACAGGAAAGAGAAACAGGGAACGGCAAGAATGTAGGTAAACCATCCATTGGATGTTCTCATGCCCTTGAAAGGGAGCTACTAGGTGGTTGTAGAGTAGATGTGGTGAAGTCATTATCTGTTGGAATTTTTCCTGTGATCAGCCGGAGGCTTGACGCGAGAGCGTATCGCAACTGGTGGTTTTGGGCGTAGGGAATAAATTCTAGCTCTAACGAGCAGATTTATAGGGAACAAGGAACAGAGAGATTCTTCAATTTACAGGATTACTCCATCTTACACCCTATCATGACCGCTTCCTGAAGTCGAGAATTAGAACGGCAGAAGAAGGAGTGAGGGAGGGAAGGAGTGAGGGAGTGGGGGAGTGATGGAGTGATGGAGTGATGAATTAAAGATTGTTAACCACCAACCACCAACTAACAACTAACAACTAACAACTAACAACCGTCACTGAAAGACCTAATGGAGTTCATAATTGATACAAAACTCTACACTTCATTTCATAGAGGTCAACTTTGGCATAAAATCCTAAATTAGCGCGTAGATTATTTTGGCGTTCTTACTCTTTGTGGAGTAGTCGTTACAAAATTTTACAGCCTGAAAAAAATAGCCAAATAAATATCACAATTATCAATAGTGAAGATTTGGGAGAAGAAGGAATGCGGGACGCAGTTACAAGCCTGATTAATAATTATGATTTAGCAGGACGGTACTTAGATCGCGATGCAATTGACGATTTAAAATCTTATTTTGCTAGTGGTACTGCTAGGGTAGCAGCAGCTGCTGCTGTTAATGCTGATGCGGCGGCAATTGTCAAGCAAGCTGGTTTAAGTTTATTTGATGAATTGCCAGAGTTAATTCGTCCTGGTGGTAATGCTTACACTACCCGTCGCTATGCGGCTTGTCTGCGGGATATGGATTATTATCTGCGCTATGCCACTTATGCACTTGTTGCTGGCAGCATGGATGTATTAGACGAACGGGTGTTGCAAGGTTTGCGGGAGACTTACAATTCTTTGGGCGTACCCATTAGTCCTACGGTGCGCGGGATTCAAATTATGAAGGATATTGTCAAACAGAAGGTTGCAGAAGCCGGTGTTGAGGATACTGCTTTTGTTGATGGACCTTTTGACTATATGACTAGGGAGTTAAGCGAAAAGGATATTTAGCTTTCTCGGCGGGAAGCCTCACACTTACCCGTAAGGGAAGTGTGAGATGAAAGCCGAGGCAGGGTTTATAGGGTAATTTTTGGTCTACAATAAACATAGTAGGGATATCAATTTAAGAGCTAAGCGCCACCTACTACTTAAAAAACAGAACTCGGATTGTCAAGTTCCGGTGCGGAGGGGCATCCCGTATCGTTAATAACGAATACCTCGCCCTTAAAGGGCGGGGTTTATCCCTATAAAGCTCGGTTAATGTCCGATGGGATACCAGGAGTCGCCGAGAAGCCCATACTGTAATCTTTGATTCAGTGTGGGAGTATGTCACAAGGAGTGTAGTGCTTTGTCCCATTAATTCTGAAGCATAACAGATCCCCGACTTCTTGAACTCGACTTTAGCCAATTTGGATTTCTGAGACTCATTGTCTCCAATAGCGTAAGCTGTGCGGATCAGAGCAATTTAGGGGTGAAATCCCCAAACCCTTTGAGGTCAAGAATTTTGATT
>JASJDS010000291.1 GCA_030065055.1 Calothrix sp. MO_192.B10 | reverse complement strand
ATATTAATCAAGAGATTATTCCCTAATGAATCAGGTTGATTTTAGCAAAAATTATGCATAAAACACATGAAAAAACGTTGACAATTGTCTACAACTGTTAAGTCTTGTCTACAAAAACAGTACCTAGGTCAAAGCTCATCAGCTCACCATTGCCTGGGAAGGGGTATAACGCCACAATTGATACAACCTTGTTGCTGGCATGGTCAAATAGAGAATATCCCCTGCACTGAGACTAACTCGCAATAAATCCCAACCATGAATAGTTTGACAGCTAGTTTCTACATATAAAGGCACAAAGTCAGCAGACATGGCAGCATCCTTAACCCGTTGACCACAAAATGGATGGGCGGGTGTAATTAAAGTGGCAAAAGCTACCCAAAGGCTGTCTGATGTGATGCCATTACCGAGTACCCTGCCACCCAAAGCAGCAGCAGCGAAGGCTGGAGCCGCTAATTCTGCTGGACTTAATACAGCTTCAAAATCAAATACTTCCTGTGCCATACGGGCAAAATCTGGGTCTGCATAATGTACTACCAGAGGCACTTTGGGAGAAATTCCTTTGGCTTTGAGGGCAATTTCTACGTTGGTAGCATCATTGCCAGTAACGGCAAGGAGGGCGGCTGCTGATTGTAAATTACTTGACTTGAGGGTTTCAGGAAAACTGGCATCGGCATGAATAATGGGAATACCTAAGCTACGGGCGGTGTTGACAAATCTATTGTTGATGTCGGGTTCAATTACTACTACTTCATAACCATTGTCATGGAGTTGCTGCACTATTTTGATGCCCAAGCCACCCAAACCACAGACAATGTAGTGATGGCGACGGGGAACGCGGGCAGCATCCCAAAATTGTTTGAAGCGGGTTCCCAAAATAAAGTCATTGAGTAGGGCATACCACACGCCAAATACCGCCGCCCCAATTAACATCATGACTACGGTAAAAATTTTCACACTATTAGAAGCGTGTTCTACAACCTTCTCATTGCCTCCTGCTCCGGTAATCATGCCCACAGCGAAGTAAAGAGCATCGACAATAGATACACGTAACTGAGCAGAAACATAGGTAACAGTAGCCATAGTAATAATAGCCATGAGTACCATAGCACCCACCAATACCGAATGGGCATGATGGCGAAATTGTCGCAGATTAGTGAAGACTTTTAGTAGCTTAGTAATAATGGATTTGCGAGAGGAACCGACTTGGGGTTGGGTGCCAATAATTAAGCGATCGCCCACTTTTAACCGATGTCCGCAAACCACGGCGGAGACTAGATCGATCTCATCTTCCACCGGTAAATAGTAAATCAGCATCCGCGATCGATCTTCCCATAGGGTGCTAAGTTTACAACCCCGCCAGTTATGATTTTCATGGATATATTCTTCATGGATGGGCCAAGTTTGCTGAAATAACTTTAGCTGCCCAATGGCTTGATTCCCCATTGCCGCAAAGGCAAATACGGGTGCAGACAAACCAGCCACACTCATGGTCAAATGGTCTGGTAAGGTCTGATCCAGACGCTCTCCCAAACTGGTGTTAAAGAAGCGATTAATAATCCGAATCCGGGGATTGAGAATTCGCGCTCGCATCACAATCCACAAATTGAGCGCGTCATCACCCCCGGCGATCACTAAAGTATTAGCTTGCTTAATTCCGGCAGATTTAAGGGTACTAGCAGCGTGTAAGTCACCAACAATCACATCCCCTGCTTTTTCACCAGGGATGGGTTTGTGATGGATGCCGACAACAATAGCTCCTTGCTGTCTGAGCAAACGAAAGATTTTATATCCGGTGCGTCCTAATCCACAGACAATGATTCGGGGTTTCATGAAGTGGCAACATGGTGTGCTTCAAAAAGCTGCATGATTGTGTTTATCTCCATTTTTGCCCACCCATAAGGTAAATGACTGTAGCTGGAAACACGATTCAAGTGAAAAGTAACAAGAAGGAGGGGAGGAGTGAGGGAGTGGGGGAGTGAGGGAGTGAAGGAGTGAAGGAGTGATGAATTAAAGACTGTCAACTGTCAACTAACAACTAACAACTAACAACTAACAACTAACAACTAACAACCATCAACCATCAACTGTCTCTAACTTTTGCCCTAATTTTGGTTCAGTTCCTGCTAATAAACGTTGAATATTGGTGCTGTGTCGCCAGATTACGTATAAACCCCCTGTAATGCCAAATAAAATATAGGGTAATGGTTGCTTAAGAACTATCATTACTAGAGAAGCTGCGATCGCACCACAAATTGAACTCAAGGAAACAATCCGCGATATTGCCACCACCACGGCAAATACCCCTACTGTTGCTAGGGCTACTTGCCAGTTCATTGCTAACAAAATACCCAAACTAGTAGCGACGGATTTACCCCCACTAAAGCCTAAAAAAATCGATTTACTATGTCCTAAAATGGCTGCTATACCTGCCAAAATTACCATCCACGGCTGCCACATTTGACTATCGACCGTTGCAGGTAGAAGATTTTGACTGGGAGCAAATTGGAAGCAACCATAAACTAAGCAGATTGCTAGCACACCTTTCAAACAATCTACCCCTAAAACCAAAGCTCCAGGGCCTTTCCCCAAGGTTCTGAGGACGTTGGTTGCTCCAGTGGAACCAGAACCAACTTCCCGAATATCAATACCTTGGATAACCTTCCCTGCTATATATCCTGTAGGGATTGAACCCAACAGGTACCCAATCAGCACAATCAAACCACACAAACTTAACCAAATAGCCATAAGAATTATCAATTATGAATTATGAACCATCAATTAAAAGTCATCCTCATAACTTCTCATCATTCTGGGGTCGGGGGCAAATGCTAACCATAAAGGAAATTGCAGTAGGGACAAACTAATTTTATCCTCGGAATCATCAATAATAATCAATGGCATTTGTTTAGCCTTTTGCAACCGTTCAGCTTTTTGTGCTACTGCTTCTGGTCTTTCAAATAATGCTACCCCCCGATCTGGTCCAAAATCTGGACGACCAATTCCTAAACAATCTTGCAACCCCCTGCGCCAATCACCCAAACGTTCTGGACTGTTTGCTATCACCAGAGGGCGGAGGCGATTGCCATACATTTGGTACAATATAGATATAATTGCTGAAGCAATAAGTATATTTTGCAACCTACTACCCATGCTACGTAAAGCACCCCGTCCCCCTTGTTGGAAAAACCAATTAGAGACACGTTCGGCATGAACTGGTTCAAAGGTGCGTCTCAATTGCCAAGGTGGGCCATAATAATCTGGTTTAGTCCGGTATTGGTCAATTAGGTAACGAATTTTCTTGGTTGTCTCTTCAAACTGAGCTGGGGCAAATTGGATGATTTCTGGTTGGGATTCCCTGGATTGCACCACCTTCACCTTGGGTTTTTCTGGTTCCCGCTTGACTTGGGGTGCTAATTGTAACTGTTCGGCTGCGGCGGCTAAATCTTGTAAACTACCGGTGAGATAGTCTTTAAAACCCTGGACGCGAATGGCTAAATCTTGAGAGACTCCGGCAAAGGAGGTTTTCATCTCATTACGAATCCTCTCTTGTCGCCTTTCTAATTGTTCTACGGAAATTTGTAGAGTTTGTTTGCGTTCCTCTAGCTGGGAAAGTGCCTCTTGCATCATGGTTCCCATTGCCATTTGGGATTGATTTATTTGGGTTTGTAGGGTTTTACTTGTTGCTTGCAATTCGGCGATTTCTGCTTTTAAGTCTCGTTCTTGTTGTAGTAGTTGAGCAATTCTTGGTTCTAATTCCGTTGGGGATGGCTGTTCTGGTACTTCCACTGCATCCATAGGTGACTGTTGTGAGTCATCTACCGGCGGTGATGCTTCTACAACCTCAACAGATGAATTAGTTGGTTGTTCTTCAGATTCTGGTTGGATGGATGATTCATCACCCGATTGTGGAGTTTGATATTCCTCAATATTCATAAACAATGATGTAATGTAACTAATTGGAGTGCTGATTGAATCCTGTTAACCCTCCGAGTTCTCAATGCGTGGACAGCGTTGCTCCAAACATTCCTTGAGGGTATTAGGATCGAATAAAATTGGTAAAAAGTGAATACTTTTAACTTCCTTAAAATAGAACAGAATGGGAACCGGATTCCAGAAAATACGCCAATTTTGCCATTCTTGGTAAGGGAAACGGCGAATCATTTTTTCGCCCCTGTAAATATCTAAATCGGTAGGGGTAAATTGCAGGCGCAGTGTTACTGTCTGAAATAATAGAAATAAACCGAATAATGCCACTATTGCTCCAATCCAAGGCTGGAGGAGCAGCAAAGGAATTGCTCCTAGTACTAACACAATGGGGATATTGTAACTAGGCTTTAGTTCGATGGTGGAGGATGAATTAAAGGTAAATGAAGTAGTCACGGTTACAAATACTGCTTGCTAGTAGATATTATTCATATTTTAGAAGTTAGTGGCGATCGCTGACCAAAAAATAGACTCTCATCAAGCTCCCGGATATCCCTACGGGGTTAATTAACAGAAGCAAGCTACATCCGTGGAGAAAAACAAACAGCTCTGTCATTGTTTCAAGCCCCTCGATACCCTACACCGAAGGCTATGCCTATATCGATGGGGTAACTGTTAGCGTAGCACAAGAGTGAAGGAGGCTAACTGATAATTGATAACTCCCGGTTCGCCCATTTGAAATCGAGTTAGGAAAAATGCAAAACGAAATAATCAGGGTTTTAGGGTTTGATTTATAGCACTACGTGCTAGGGAACAGTTCCCTGCCCTTGAGTTCCCTGCCCTTGAGTTCCCTACCCCCACAATCATGACTTTTACAGCTAACGCTGCGCTACGCGAACAGCAAGCCCTACTTATGATCCCAAGGTTGGTTAAAAACTTTGCCGTAATGCACTACCAGCACCTTGAAACATTAACCAGGTAAGGAAGAAATTACTCACAAATATCAATAGTAAGGAGGTGACAACAGCGGTGGTAGTTGATTGTCCCACACCTTTAGCCCCTCCAGTGGTTGTCAAACCCCAGCTACAACCAACCACAGCAATTAACAATCCAAAAAAACAGGCCTTCAGTATAGCGTTGATAATATCCCAAGTATCGATAAAATTACGGGCAGAATCCCAAAATTGGCTATCGGAAATACTGTATAAATTAGTAGCAATGAACATTCCTCCGATCATGCCAGTTAGCAAAGACAGTAGAGTTAAAATAGGCAACATTAATAAACAAGCTATCACCCTGGGAATCACCAAGTAATCAACAGGGTCGGTTTTTAATACCAAAAGAGCATCTATTTGTTCTGTTACCCGCATAGTACCAATTTCGGCGGCGAATGCCGAACCAACTCGCCCTGCTACAATTACGGCTGTTAATACTGGAGATAACTCCCTTGTCAGTGCCAGTGCTAGCACTCCCCCCACTAAATTACCTGCTCCAAAATTGACAAATTCCCGTGCAACTTGAATAGTAAACACTGCACCTACGAATATTGCTGTCAGTAGGGCAATAAAAAGGGAATCCGGACCCACTACTGCCATTTGTTCCAAAGTGTTGCGGCGATGAATTTTGCCTTGAATTAGGTGAATAATCACTTGTCCACCTAAAAAAAATGCTGCCAACAATCGCTGGCTCCATAAACCTAAACTGGATTTGGATGTAGTCTCGCTCAAGGGGAATCTCACGGAATCTGTTGACAATTCCACATTACAGCATGAAACTATGAATATTAAATGTCACCGAAGGTCTTCGACCTTCAAGGAACAAGGAACAGCCGCATATTTCCCTCTTCCCTCTTCCCTCTTCCCTCTTCCCTCTTCCCTCTTCCGTCTTCCCTCTTCCTTCGCTTTAAGTTAACTTAGGTTAAAATCAATCTCATAAATTAACATTTCTCATTACTCTTCTAACACTGGTTTTATCGCGATAAAATGAAATAAAACTCTGATTGGGCAAAGGTTTTGTCGATTCACAATCCCAGAAAACTCTAAACATATCTTGGTACTAATGTGTAGGTTCTTTAATGGAAACTTAAGATTTTTGAAATCTAACTCCATTGATAGTGATCGCCCTTATTCTAGTAAGAAGTGACAAAGGGGTATAGCACCCCCTTTGCTCACTCAAGTCACGGAGCCTGCCAGATCATGACTATTTTGACTAACTTTCTGCGATCGCTATTGCTGACAATCATTTTTTGCTTCGTTGCTCCTATGTTATTAGTAGGTGCTTGTTTATTATTGGTTTGTGTAATTGGTTATTTCCCCCCTCTACAAGAATTGAGTGCAGTCACCTTGCATCGGATTCTGCATTTCCTATCTATTTTTGGTAGTGGAACTTCCTTCCGGGGACTATGCGTAATTAGTTTAACCTGTAGTTTTGTTGGTGGTTTATTTGATACGTATGCTTATTACAGATGTCAAATTCTACGTATAAATTCTTAGATGATTGTGGCATATGTTTCTCCACAGTAGGCGATCGGAGGATTTTGGTCAGACAGCAAAAATATTGTTAATTTGACACTCTCCCGGCTGGAAGCGCGGGAGATTCTATCAGCTTAGGCTAGGTTAGCTGATATATCTTCAAACAGCTCTAGCTGTCTAGCCGAGTTTCCAGGCACCCGCCGTTTGCTCTGGGGAGCGGCG